>WGBT01000101.1 GCA_015494185.1 Hyphomicrobiales bacterium
GCACCCGGGTCGGCAAGTCGGACTATCAGGCGTTCATTCAGACCGATGCGGCCATCAATCCAGGCAATTCTGGCGGCGCGTTGGTCGACATGCAGGGGCGGTTGGTGGGGGTGAACACCGCGATTTTCTCCAAAAGCGGCGGCTCCCATGGGATCGGCTTTGCAATTCCTTCCAATCTCGTTCGTGTCGTGGTGCGTTCGGCGTTGCAAGGCGTCAAGGAAGTCCGGCGTCCCTGGCTGGGGGCCCGGCTGGTGCGGGTTTCCTCTGATATCGCCGAATCCCTGGGGCTTGACCGTGCCTTGGGGGCGCTGGTCGAGGAGGTGTTTGCCGGCTCCCCTGCCGAGCGGGCCGGTCTGCGCAGCGGTGATGTCATCGTGGCCTTCGATGGCCGTGAAATTTCCGATCAACGCGCATTCCAATATCGTTTGACGACCAAGGGGATCGGGGGCTATGCGGTGATCGGCATCATCCGCGATGGGCGGCGGCAATCGCTGCGTCTGCCATTGCAAGCCGCCCCGGAAATTCCGCCTCGCGATATTCGGGTGTTGCAGGGGCCGCATCCTTTTGAAGGCGCTGAAGTTGGGAACCTGTCGCCAGCCCTGGCGGAGGAATTGTCGATTGAGGAATATCATGGTGTCGTGGTCTTGCGCGCCCCCCATGGGACCATGGCGCGCAGTATCGGGCTCAGGCCGGGAGATATTTTGCTCAAGATCAACGGTCAACCGGTGCTCCGCACGCGCCAGCTTGAGAGGCTGTTACGTTATCCGCAACGCCGCTGGCGTTTTTCGATCCGCCGCAACGGCCAGATTCTCAGCACAGTGATCAGTGGCTAGCGGGAGCGCCTCGCCAGCTTGCCCTGCAGAAAGGGGGGGAACAGGGGGCGCTTGGATCGCAGAACTTTGTTGGCTCGACTTTGCGGGAAGGGAAAGTGATGGCTGATTTGTTTCAGGCGGCAGGACTGGAAAAGGAGCTGCCACGCCCGCTTGCCGACCGTCTGCGCCCGTGCCGCCTGGAAGAGGTGGTGGGGCAGGACCATCTCATCAAACCCGGTGGACGGTTGGCCCGGATGATCGAGGCAGGACGGCTCAGCTCGATGATTTTCTGGGGGCCGCCGGGGACGGGAAAGACAACCCTTGCCCGGCTGTTGGCGGATCAGACCGAACATCATTTTGAACAGATCTCGGCGATCTTTTCTGGTGTTCAGGAGCTGCGCAAGATTTTTGATGCGGCCAAAGCGCGCCGCGCCACCGGGCAGGGCACGGTCCTGTTCGTTGATGAAATCCATCGCTTCAACCGTGCCCAGCAGGACAGTTTTCTGCCCCATATGGAAGATGGCACCATCATTTTGATTGGGGCGACCACAGAGAACCCGTCTTTCGAGCTCAACGGGGCGGTGCTGTCCCGGGCCGTGGTGATGCCTCTGAACCGGCTGTCGGACAAGGCCCTTGAAACCCTGATCGCCCGGGCCGAGGCGGTGGAAGGGCGGTCCTTGCCCCTCGATGACGATGCCCGGGCACTGTTGATTTCCATGGCAGACGGCGATGGGCGCAGCCTGCTCAATCTGGTTGAAGATATTTTTCTGGCCGCTTCAAAAGGGGATTTGCCGCAGCCGCTGGATGCGGCGGCATTGTCCGGTCTTGTTCAACGCCGCGCGCCCCTTTATGACAAGAGCCGCGATGGGCATTACAATCTGATCAGCGCCTTGCACAAATCGGTCCGGGGCTCGGATCCGCAAGCAGCCCTTTATTGGCTGGCGCGGATGTTGGCCGGCGGCGAGGATCCGTTGTTCATTGCCCGGCGGCTGGTGCGGATGGCGGTTGAAGATATTGGCCTTGCCGATCCCCAAGCGCTCATTCAGGCCAATGCGGCCAAGCAGGCTTATGCCTTCCTCGGCTCTCCGGAAGGGGAGTTGGCTTTGGCCCAAGCCACGGTCTATCTGGCCACGGCCCCCAAATCCAACGCCACCTATCAAGCCTTCAAGGCGGCGCAGCAAGCGGCGCAAAATTCCGGTTCGTTACCGCCGCCCAAGATCATTCTCAATGCGCCAACCAAGTTGATGAAAGAACAGGGCTATGGGGAAAATTACATCTATGATCATGACACACCGGAAGCTTTTTCCGGGCAGAATTACTTTCCAGATGCGTTACCGCGGCAGACTTTCTATGTGCCAAAGCCTTGGGGCTTTGAACGCGACATAGAAAAACGCTTGAAATACTGGGATGACTTGCGCGCCAAGGCAAAAAAGTGATAGCTCCTGCTTTGGAGGGTCAAGACTCCAGGTTAAAGAATTTTTGAGGGGAAAGAAAAGAGTGAGGGCGCACGAAGAATTCAGTGAGTAAAGGGGAGAGTGTTTCTGTGATTGTTCTCAAGGGGGTTGGGATGATTTGGCGATCCATTCTTGCGACAGTTGGCTTGGTCTTGGTTGCCGCCGTTATGACGGCTCTGCCGGCGGCCGCAAAATTCCAACGCTCCACAAATCAGCTCTATGTCGATTTACAAAAACTGTCGACCTCCCCAGAGGATAAATCGAAATATTACACCTATGCGATTGTCAAACCTGGCTGTAAACGTTGTCCAGCGACTTATTTGATCATGGCGGAAAGTGCGCAGCGGGTGCGTTATCTGGGGGCCTTTCGTTGCGACAAGAGTTTTCAGGTGCTGGATCAATCCACCCATGGCATGAAAGATATTTTGTGCCGGAACTGGACAGATCGGGAAGGCGCGGCATTGGCCCGGTTCTTGAGATATGATCCCATGGCAGAGGTTTATAAATAAGGGATGTTCAAATCATCGAATAAGGTGAAAGCGAACCGGGCTTCCTTGAACCCGCAGACAGTGGCTTGGTGATCCCTTTCGGCCTGAACCTGTCCTTACTTTCCATGGTGAGCGTTTTGGCATTTTCCCAAACTTTGTCAAGGGCGCTTTCAAGCGCCGCGCAGCGGTTTTACCCTTGACAAAGTTTGGGAAAATGCCAGTGTCTCATCATGGAAGGTAAGGACGGATCTGACAC
>WGBT01000102.1 GCA_015494185.1 Hyphomicrobiales bacterium
CTGGCAAGTGCCGATTGCCGCCGCTCTTGGGGCACTGCCGGGTTGCGGCGGCGCCATTATCGTCATGACCCATTATACCCGTGGCCATGTCTCCTTTGGGGGGATTGTCGCCGTTTTGATTGCCACCATGGGCGATGCCGCCTTTTTGTTGTTGGCCCGGGAACCGCTCACGGGCCTGGGCATCATCGTTTTAGGTTTCGTCGTCGGAACCCTGTCCGGCTGGCTCATCGACACCATTCATGGCGATCAATTCATGCGCGGCACGACCGCTTCAAACGCCTGCCCGCCTTTTCGCCCCGGGCCATCCCTTGAAAGCGTGTCTCCCAAAGCCGAAACCGTGTTCAACAAACTATGGATTGCCTGGGTCATTCCCGGCATCGTCTTGGGGCTTGCTGCGGCTTTGCAATTTGACACCGACAAGCTGTTTGGCGCGCTTGCCCCTTATGAGCCAACGAAAATCTTCGGCGTTCTTGGCGCTGCTTTGGCGCTTAGCATGTGGGCTTTTGGCCGGCAAACCACGCCCCTTGATCAGGCCTGCCCTTATGAGCGGTCACAAATAAGATCTTCGGACCGGGTCATTCGAGACACCAATTTCGTCACCGCCTGGGTGGTGATGGCCTTCTTGTCTTATGAGCTGGCGGTTCATTTTGCTGGCATAGGCATCGAAGCCTGGCTGCAAATCTGGGCGCCTTTCGTGCCACTGGTCGCCATTCTGGTAGGTTTTATTCCCGGTTGCGGGCCGCAAATCGTCGTGACCAGCCTGTATCTTGCGGGCGCCATTCCGCTGTCGGCACAAATCGGCAATGCGATTTCCAATGATGGGGATGCGCTGTTTCCGGCTCTGGCGCTAGCACCGAAGGCCGCCGTTTATGCCACGCTTTATAGCGCCATTCCTGCCCTTGTCATCGCCTATGGCTATTATTTCTTTGTCGAAGCTGGCCTGACCATCCTCCGTTGAACACAATCGCCCCTTTTTCTGAATAAGTTCAGATATCAGATAGATGTGAGCCCCAGCCCATAGAGCCCAATTATCGTTTGATATGCCCTTCAGAGCCATCCTCCCGGAGCCATCGTCGCTCGCCTCACCCTTTCTTGGGTGAGCGACGATGGCTTCGGGAGGATGGCGGGCTATCCTTCTGGTGAATCAGAAGCGAGCTTGTGAAGCTGCAGCCTGCCCCCCGCTAACGAACACAACAAGCCATTTGGGGGGCTCAAATCACCAGAACGATTACACTGTTGACTTTTCACGCCTTACAGTCATGATAGCGTTTCAGTTGCTCTGCCAAACATTATCAGGATCAGGGGGGGACGTGACCGTGCTGACCTTTCCGGCTCGTAAATATCTCGCATGCCCAACAAGATTGGCATTGTTGGCCCTCATTGCCGCAACCTTTCTCGGGGCATCCACGCCGGCACTGGCCCAAGAGGCGGCCAGTAAAACTTTCCTCGATCTCACATTTGGCACGGTCAACAGCTATTTGGCGGCGGTGTTGTTCTTCGACGTCATCCCCGGCAAAGGCGAGATGCCCTTCATTGTCGCCTGGCTGATCATCGGCGCGCTATTTCTGACCCTGCGGATGGGCTTTGTCAATTTGCGCTTCATGCGGCATGCTTTTCAGATTCTCACCGGGAAATATAACAACAAGGAGGCGCCGGGCGAAGTCACGCCGTTCCAGGCGCTGTCCACCGCCCTCTCTGCCACCGTTGGTCTTGGCAATATCGCAGGCGTTGCGATTGCCATCATGATCGGCGGGCCTGGCGCCACTTTCTGGATGATCATCGCCGGTTTTCTTGGCATGTCCTCGAAATTCACCGAAGTGACCTTAGCGCAGATGTATCGCGAGATCCGTCCCGATGGGCGGATCATGGGCGGCGCCATGGAATATCTGTCACGCGGTTTCGCCGAACGCGGCATGGCGGGCCTTGGCATGGTGCTGGCCTCGCTGTTTGCCGTGCTGACCATCCTCGCCTGTCTGGGGGGAGGCAATGCGTTTCAGGTCAGTCAGGCGATGGGGGCCGTACAGGGCGAGATTCCCTTCTTCAAGGATTATCCTATCGTCTTTGGCCTGATCATGGCCTTTTTGGTGGGCATCGTCATCATCGGCGGGATCCGCCGCATCGCCCATACCGCTGAGGCCATCGTTCCTCTGATGGTCTTCATTTATCTGTCAGCCTCACTTTGGATTATCATTTCCCATATCGACCTGGTGCCCATGGCGCTGACCAAAATCGTCGTTGAAGCCTTCTCGCCGGTGGCGGTGACCGGGGGGATCATCGGCGTCATCGTACAGGGCTTCAAGCGCGCAGCCTTCTCATCGGAAGCCGGCATTGGGTCTGCGGCCATCGCCCATTCCGCAGCCCAAGTGAAATATCCGGTGCGCCAGGGGCTGGTGGCACTTTATGAACCGTTCATCGACACCATCGTGATCTGCACCATGACCGCGCTGGTGATCATTATAACGGGGGTCTATAATGCCCCTGAACATGCCGCCCTGATCGAGGCCAAGAAAGGCGCGGCTCTGACCGCCCAAGCATTCGGTTCGGTGATTTCCTGGTTCCCGATCATTCTGTCGATTTCCGTGGTGCTGTTTGCCTATTCGACGATGATCGCCTGGTCCTATTATGGAGAGCGCTGCTGGACCTTCCTGTTCGGGGAAAAATTCTCGCTGATCTTCAAGGTGATGTTTTTGGTCTTTGTGGTGCTTGCTTCGGTCACAAGTCCTGCCGCCCTGCTCGACTTTGCCGATCTGGCCTTGCTGAGCATGGCATTTCCAAACTTCATCGCGCTTTACCTGCTCAGCGGCAAGGTCAAGGCAGCGCTTGACGACTACACCGCAAAGCTCAAAGCAGGAGAATTTGACCAACCGGGAAGCTGAGCCAATCCCATCGTATTATCCGCGCCTTTTCCGGTCCGTTTGGGGCGATGTTGGCCGGGGCGGGGGCATCGCCTCATCAACGCCATGACCGCAATCATGCTCTGGATACCGCGGCTTGGTCCAGCAGCCATAGCGCCAAGGCGCCCACCAGGGGTGTTGAACCTGCCGCAAATCGGGCACCGGATCATAGCCTTCGCTGCCCCAGGGATGACAGCGCAAAAAACGCGACAAGGCAAGCCAAAGCCCTTTCCACGGTCCATTCAAATTCAGCGCCTCTTCGGCATATTGGGAACAGGTCGGCAAATGCCGGCAAGCGGCAGGTAAAAAGGGGGATACCGCCAAACGATAGCCCCGAATTGGCAATCTTAGCAGCCAAACCATGCCTCTGCGCCATACTCTCTTCATGATCGTTATACCGACGATGTTTATCATTGACCTTGAGCGCTCATGTTTTCCGTATCTTTTGAAGGCTCTCCCAAGCACACAAGTCTTTCAAGGATGTTTGCGGATTGTGTTCTAAATTGAAGGGTATACGAAGACAGGTCAGGGGCGTTGGTCTTCCCCTTACCGCGCTCATCCCCAGCCCTCTTCGCCGTCACCTCTCGTCTCCCATACGAACAAATAAGCAACCAAAGTTTCGCCATGATCATATGGCAAACAGGTTTTCAAGGACGCGGTTCGAATCGTTCTAATCCCCCCATCGATTGCATTGAAAATCATGCCTGGTTCTGCCAACCAGGCATGATTTTTGAAGGAAACCTTGTCGTACTGGCCTGCTGGCCTCTTTTTACTTTCTCCTCTTCCTCAAGATTTTCCCAATTCCAGCACCTTGAAACCAAGCCGCTGTGCAAACTCGGAATCATGGGTGACCAGAACAACGGTCCCCTGGTCCGCCAGATGCGCTTTGATCAAAGCCGCCACTTTGCTGCGGCTCGTTTCATCGAGTGGACCTGTGGGCTCATCGAGCAAAAGAACCTTGGGTTCATCGGCCATCGCCCGTAACAGCGCCAGCCGGATACGCTCACCCGTCGACAAAATGGCCACCGGCTTGTCAAGAATATCAACGCTCAAACCGAGTGAGTTGAGCTTGGTTGCAATCCCGTCTGGATCAGGAAAATGCTCGCGCACCGTCTCGGCCCACCAGCCCGGTTCCGCCGCAACATAACGGACCAGGCGGCGCCATTGGGGCCCTGAAACTTTCGTTTTTGAGCGCCCATCTAGAAAAACCCCGCCAATGGCCGGATCAAGATCGGCAATGGCGCGCAACAGCAACGACTTGCCTGTGCCGGAAGGCCCCATAACGGCCAGCCCCTGCCCAGCTTCAAGAGTGAAAGAAATTGGCGGCAATTGCAAAATTTTGAGATTGCGAACAGTCAGCATCGGTCAAGGTTAGACACATCGCCCCAAGAAGGCAAATCAGGGTGTGACCATAAGGGCAACAACAATCTGGCCCTGGCTTTCATCGGGCTTATGCTTTCCGGGTCCAGCCCCCTGTTTCGGTTTGCCGCCAGTAGGTCGCCTCATGGCCGGCGGCCTTGACCGCCTTCCAGGCCCGCCGCGCCACGGCAACCGCCTCAGGATCGGTGCCGTCAAAAATATAAACCGCCCGTTCATAGCCGCCAAGATCGCCGATTTCAGCCCCATCGATGAAAAAACGTACCGTGGCATGATTGGGATTGTCGGTTGAAGAGGTGAGGAAAATCGGTTGCCGCTCGGCCTCGCCATCGGCCGCCGTGCCATGGGGCAGAAAGCTGTCATCGCGGTAAGTCCAAAGATAGGTGTTGAGCGCCTGCATGCGCGCCTCGTTGCCGCACTGCAAAACCACCCGCCAACCGCGTGCCAGCGACTTCTCCAACAGTGGCGGCAAAACCCGCTCTAGGGGAAATTGCTCCAGGTGATAGAACAACACCTCCACGCTTGTCGGCGAAACGGTGGCGGTCTGGCTCATCAGCTTCCCCCCTCTGCTTCAAACCGCTTGCACCATTGTGGCGGTGTCGGTAACAGATAGAGCCGTTTGCGTTGCTCTGGATTGAGACACCGGGGCACCACCGTCTTGGCATAATCTAGCAATGCCTGGGTGGTTGCAAAAATCGGCCAGACCCGAATCCGGCCATCGTGTGACGCGGTCAGCGCCATGGTGCCATCTGCAGAAAAGGCGGCGCTGCTGACGACATTTTTGTGGCCGCGTAGAACCGCCAACCGGGTTCCGGTCCAGCCATCCCAGAGCCGGGCTGTGCCATCATCCGAGGCGGTCAGGATCTTTTTGCCATCGGGAGAAAAACGAGCACTATTGATATTGAATTCATGCCTCAATCCTGCAATCTTACGCCCGGTCCGCACACTATGAACATAGGCTGTGTTCTCCTGAACGGTGATCACCACACGAGTGGCATCGGCGCTGAAGGCCACATTCTTGATCCGCGCCTTATAACGTCCGAGAACGGACAACTGCCGGCCGGTCCGCGCCTCCCAAAGCCGCACGGTATGATCTTCGGAGGCTGTCAAAAGCAAATGGCCATCGGGGCTGAAGGTGACTTGCGTAACCGCGCCACGATGCCCCTTCAAGAGGCGGATCTGAGCCCCCGTGGCTACATCCCATACCCTGACGGTGCGATCTGTTGAGGCTGTCGCCAACTTCCCGCCATCGGAAGAAAATGCAACACTCATTATTTTGCCAGTATGACCTTTAAAGGTTTTGACGGCCGTTTTGGTGGCGATTTCCCAAAGCCGGGCATTGTTGCCTGTCGCAAATGTCAAGACATGTTCTCCATCAGGCGTAAACACCATTCTGATCGGTTGACCACGCCCTTGCAGACGCAGCAATTCCTCACCGCTTGTAATATCCCAAACCCGCGCAGTGCCATCTAGCGATGCGGTCAGCAAACGCCGCCCGTCACGGCTCATCTGCATTGCATAAACGTCCTTTGAATGCCCTTTAAAGGTGATGATTTTGCGCTGCGTCTTGACGTCCCATGCCGCAACGGCACCGGATTTAGAGGCGGCAAAAAGCAGCGGCTTTTGGGGATGAAACAGCGCCGTTGTCACCCCTTCCGGAAAGGCGAGAAAGGCATGTGAAACACCCTCATCACGGGCATCCCAAAAACGCACGGTCTTATCGCCAGAGCCGGTGACGGCCAAATGCCCATCCGGGCTCAAAGCGGCCCGGACATAGCTTTCATGCCCCCGTAACACCGCCAGTTCTTCGCCGGTTTTCGCATCCCAAATCCGGGCGGTTTTATCCAAAGAAGAGGTTATGATCTTGTTCTCATCGGCACTAAAACGGGCGGAATAGACTCCATCGGTATGCCCTTGTAAGAGCAATAATGTCTTGCCGGTCTGGGCATCCCAAACCCGGGCGGTGTGGTCGCCCGAAGCGGTCAACAACCGGCTGCCATCGGCGCTGAATTGCACGCTGTAAATGGCGCGTCGGTGCCCGGTCATCATCATCAGTTGCTCGCCACTCCACGCATCCCATAACCGCACCGTCCCATCATAAGAGACGGTTGCAACAAGCGTATCATCGTCATTGAAGGCGGCATCCACCACATACCCCTTATGACCTTTCAAGACCGCAACCCGCTCACCATTATTGGTGTTCCAAATCCGCGCGGTAAGGTCATAAGAGGTGGTCACGGCCCGGTTTCCATAATGGTTGAAGGCGGCACTGACCACAAAATTGATATGACCGCGGAAAACTTGCAGCTGTTTTCCGGTCGCAACATCCCAAATCCGCGCCGTTTCATCCTCCGAAGCCGTCAATAATTTATCCCCCTCCGGAGAGAATACGGCACGAAGAACGCCCCCCTTATGACCTTTGAACGTGCGTAGAAGACGCCCGGTGAAACCATCCCATAACCGAACCTGGCCGTCTTGCGAGGCGGTAGCCACCTGCTTGCCGTCGGGGGAAAACCGTGCACTCCACAAAATGCCCTGATGACCGCGCAAGACCGCCAGCTCACGTTGCGTGCGCACATCCCAAATCCGCGCGGTCCGGTCATGGGAGGCGGTGACGACCCGGCTGCCATCTGGTGAAAAGTCGACACTTGAGATGAAATGTTGATGGGCGGTGAGCACCTTCAACTCGCGCCGGGAATAAAGCGCCTGATAAAGCGCAGCTTCAGCCCCATCGACATAAGGCCGCCGGGTTGGATCGGAAACATCGGGCAAGGCTTCCATTGCCAGTAACATACCGGTTACCGCATCGCCAGTCTCCACGATCTTGCCAGACAGATCAGCAAGGATGTGGGACTGGGTCAACAGAGCATCATTACGTTCGGCATAGGCTTTGCCTTCATTGATACGGGCAAGGGTTTCCTGTTGCTTAGCCGACTTGGCCTCGATGCGTGCCTTCGTCAAGGCGCCATGCATGGCAAAACCGGCAGCCGTCAGCCCAAGCGCCACACTGACCATCAAAAGACCAAACAAGCGCAGATTGCGAAGCTGGCGTTTTTGCCGTTTCTCGGCCCGTGTCAAACTCAATTGCACATAATCCCGGTCATCGGGCAGGATGAATTCATTGCGGGTCGTAAGCCAGTGGTCGGCACTATATAATTGCACCCCGTCGAGCAGGGCGGATTGGTTTCGATTGGCCCGTTCCCAGGCTTCACGGCGTTCGGCGACCTGTTTCTTCCAAACTTTGAACTCATGCTCTTCGGCGACCCATTCGGCCAAGCGGGGCCAGTAGTCGATCAGCACCGTGCTGGCCAGTTCGGCAGCAGGCTCTCCTTCTTCCTCACAAAGGGTAACGATGCCGGGATCGCGGCGCGCCATTTTCTTAAGAATTTCCCATTCATCACCGGTACACCTGCTCTGCTTCAAGCGCCGTGACTGTTCCCGGCCGGAGCTGTCGACCTGGATCAGTTTGTAAAGCAGCAAACGCCGCACGGTCTCAACGATATGAGAATGCGCCTCCAAGAAAGCATCGGCGCGCAGCGCCAGACTTTTTTCCAGATGTTGCCAATGGGTTTTGTCTGGCACCGTTAACTTGTTGCTGCTTTGTGCGCACATTTGGCTCCACATCCCGGCGAGCAAAACCCGTAGTAACGGCAAGCCAGCAGGGTGCTCTGCAGCGGCTGAAATCAGCGCTTTGAGCTCGTCTTCTTGTTCAAACTCAACGCCAAGCTGCGCCAATGGCTGACGAACAGAAGTCTCGATCTCGGTTTTGGACAAGGGCGTGATATCGAAGCTTTTCACCCGCGCAAACAAATCACGATCGCGCTGCAGGCAGCCATAATCCGACGACCGTAGAGCGGCGATGACCACAAGTGAAGGATCATCCAGCGCCTCGCTGAGCAACTGTGAGAAACGCGCGGCTTCACCGGGCCGGGTCTGGGAATAAAGCTCTTCGAACTGATCGATGAACAACAGGATTCGCCACGGCGGTTCACGCCCCTCTTGCTCGATGCTTTGCCGCACCGAATGGATCAATTCCGTAAGCCGGCCGCCATGGCGCAAATAGCCCGTCCAACGATCGACATGTTCAATGCGCTTTTGATGATTTTCAACGCCCGTCCACAGACTGATCAAAGCATGGATGACTTCACGGAGCGGATTGCTGCCGGGCTTGACTGTCAGATAAGCCCAACGCCGGCTGTCACGCAAATAACGCGGCCACGGCTTGCCCCCCTCTCCGTCTTCCTGATTCTGCGGCCAAAACTGCGCCTGCAAGGCTCCCATGATCCCCGCGGCGACCAAAGACGTCTTGCCGACCGCAGCAGGCCCCACCAATGTCAACATCCGGCGTTCATTGCTGCGAATACTGTCAAGTATAAGTTCGGTTTCCCGCTCGCGCCCAAAAAACACTGCGGCATCAGCAACGGTCATGGGGGCAAGGCCTGTGAAGGGACGAAACGCACAACATGGGCGGTGATTTTTAAAATGATCTTCCTTGCCAGAAAGCGCGTCCCGGATATGTTCCACCGTTTGTTCATCAAGCGGCGCGGTCACCTGCAACCAGGGCCGCGAATGAAGGCCCCGCAAAGAGGGGAATTGGCCGGTCGTGGTCACCGGTAAGAGTATAAACCCTGCCTCGGTTTCGGCTCGTTCGAGGGCCTGATAGTAAGCAATGGTTTGCCGAAAGTCTGGCCCGTGAGCAGTGTTGAGGTACAAGACCCCATCAACCGAGGCGATCTGATCGAATAAAGCGCCCGAGCAAAAACTGTGTGCTGCCAAATCCGGCTCTGGCAACACAGCCGTGATGCCCAGTGGCTGCAAATGGCGCGCTAGCGTGTTTGCCAAATCGCTATCAAGATGATGGATATTGAGAAAGACGCGCATGCCGTCCGTCGCTATTGTTACTACAGAATGATTTTCCAGATTTGTTGAAAGCTTTGGAACAGGTCCCCCATTTTCATTTCCGCATCACATTTCCGCATCATATGCGTATGATGCGTATCACGCCTGCAGAAAACGCCGCCAATACTTTACACCATGGAACGTAACAAAAAAGATAAGAAAGACACGGTATGAGTTTTTAAACACGCGATTGGCAGCCCCAATTCAAAAGCTTCGCAAGCCGGGATCGTCGAAAAGATGGGGAATAAGACCAAGGGACTTTTGCCAGAAGTTGCCAAATTGCTGCCAACGCGCTGTTGCCAGCAGGCCACATCTCCACGCAAGAGATCGTCTTTATTGTTGTTTTTCAATATGTTGAGCCGGCACGCAAGAGGCTTGAAATATGCTGTTCCATCGGTCATCTTAATCTCAAATAAAGTAACAATACAAATAAAGTAACAATAAATGAATAAAAAGGAGTCAAGCATGTTACGCAAGTGGTGTGCTTTAATCGGAGCCATATTCGTGTCTGTTGGTCTTGCCAAGGGGGCTGTGGCATTTCAACAGACACCTGTGCCAATCACGCCACCGCAAGCTATCCCGCCGGGAGGGGGGGCGGATAGCGCTGCGTCAAACGGAGCAGCCGCCAGTAAAACGGGTTTGGTTTCGCCTGATATGGAAGAACAACAAACGGGCGAGAAAAGCAGCTCTTGGTTCTATGGTTTGCCGAAATTGGATTTTGGTTTAGAAGTGCTTTATGGGGATGATCACTTGGCAAAACAGTATGCCCCTGAAGATATTTCGCCAACGGATGAAGGGGAGAGTTTCAGCATCAAAGGAACGCTCAAGAAGCAATTTTAAATGATCAGAGGCCATATTTGTCTTGGGGGGGAGGCATTTTCTTGAGAAGCGCTGTTTTTTAATGGTCTAAGCATTCGGTATCGATGTTAGATTGATTGGATTGACGAGGGGGTGGGGGCTCCATCGTGTTGATCCCGGGAAGGTCTTGTTGGGCGTTGGGGGACTCCGCAAGGCTGTTCTCGGGATCACCTGTTTCAGGATCGCGCATTTGTGGCATTCCCTCATTTTTTGTGGCATTCCTGCATTTGTGACATTATCATTCAAACATTTACAGATTGGGCCATTGGGTCTAGAGAACCATTTTGTTAACCGTTCTGTGAATAGGATTTCCATGCATTTGCTATGATTTCTCTTTTCTCTTGACGCGGAAAAGGTTAGAGTATTGTAATAGCGGGGTTGCTTGATAGCTTGATGTAGCTTAATGGAAAGATTTTGCTTTGATGAGGGGGACTGTTGATCGTGGCTCTTAACGCTTCCAACATTGTGTTGGCCTGCGCCGGGCTCGTCTGTGCCATAGCTGGCGGCCTGCTATTCATGGCAAAACCAGCAAAGTCACAGGTTCCCCAGCAGTTTTGGCTGTCCCCGTCGCAACCAACCCAACCAAGTCAAAAAGCGCCCCAAACAGCGCCTGGTGAAATTCTTGCTTCGACTTGTGCAGGCTGTCATGGTCAGGATGGCAATAGCGAGGGTCCTGCAACGCCCTCTATTGCAGGGATTTCCGTCCCCTATTTCCTGCGAACCATGGAGCAATATCGTCAAGGCAAGCGCAACTCGACGATCATGCGCCGGGTGGCCCTGGGTTATAATGCAGCTGAAATCGAGGCCATGGCCTACTATTTCGCCAGTCAGAAATTTATTCCTGTCAAACAACCCTTCGATCCCAAACGGGCCGAACGTGGTGCTATCTATCATAAGCGCTATTGTGAATATTGTCATCGTGATGGTGGCGCCCGCGCAGGCCGTGAAGGGATCTTGGCTGGACAGTGGGTCCCCTATCTGCGCGCCACACTCACTGATATGGTTGTCGGGAAACGCGAGATGCCACACAGTATGAAACGTTGGATGGAGCGTCTGGTGCGTATTGAAGGGGAAGACGCTGTTGAAGATTTAATGCATTATTACGCCAGCAATACTAAAGGGGCGACGCAATCGCTGCTTCCTTGAGGCAGGTGGAACAGCGAAGATTGAAAAAGGCGAGGCAATTGCGATGGCAATGGACCGTAGAACTTTCGTCAAGGTGACCGGTGGCGCAGCAATCGCCGGCATGACCCTTGGCTTCCCAAATATTGTACGCGGCGCCGGAAAGAACGTCGTCATTGTCGGCGGTGGCACAGGTGGCGCGACAGCGGCGAAGTATTTGCGCCTGAGTGATCCAACGGTCAAAGTCACCCTGATCGAGGCCTCAAAAGCTTATTATACTTGCTACTTCTCAAACGAAGTTTTGGCTGGTGTCCGCCCCCTCGAAAGCATCCGATTCAGTTATAAGGCCTTAGAAGGCTATGGCATCAATGTCATCAATGATGTCGTAACCTTCATCGACGCGGCCAATAAACGGGTTTTTACGCGCAATGGTGCAAGCCTTGATTATGAACGTCTGATTGTGGCGCCTGGGATCGACTTCAAATGGGAACTCGTACCCGGTTACAACAAAACGGATGCAACGCGCGTTCCTCACGCTTGGCAAGCTGGTGTTCAGACCCAGATCCTGTTGCGCCAACTCAATGCCATGCCTGATGGTGGGCGGGTCATCTTGGTTCCGCCAACAAACCCATTCCGTTGCCCCCCGGGTCCCTATGAAAGGGCGAGCCAGATCGCGCGCTACTTGAAAAAGAAAAAACCAAAATCAAAGATTTTGATCCTTGACCAAAAGGATAAGTTTTCCAAGCAAGGTTTGTTCAAACAAGCCTGGAAACGGCTTTATGGTTTTGGCTCAGAAAATTCCATGATCGAATGGGTCGGGGCAAGTGCAGGTGGGAAAATCACCCGAATTGATACGGCGAACCGGCAAGTTATCACCGATTTCGATAC
>WGBT01000103.1 GCA_015494185.1 Hyphomicrobiales bacterium
ACTGTTTTCAGGGCGCGCCGAAACGGTTTCGCGTAGGCGTTGCCCGCCTTTCCTTTTCGGCCTACCTTTTCGCATAGATGTTTGTTTCGGTATAGTGAGCCTTCACTATTCCTTATTGCTATTCTTTCACGTCGCGTCATGCTGCCCCTTGCCTTGTGTGTCAAAACACTTTATATGGGAGCCTTCGGGGGCCGGCCGGCCAAAGGCATGCCGTGGCGGCCCGTCAATGCAGTATTTTGGAGAATTGCAAAATGCCCAAATTGAAGACCAAAAGCGGCGCGAAAAAACGCTTCAGGCTCACCGCGACAGGCAAGGTGCGGGCCCAGCAGATGGGTAAGCGGCACGGGATGATCAAGCGGAGCAACAAATTCATCCGTAACGCCCGCGGCACCACCATTTTGAAAGATTGCGACGCCCGGATCGTCAAGAAGTTCATGCCTTACGGATGAACGGCTGATCTGCCGGTTTCCTCACGCAAAAGGCCATCGCAACCAGTTTCAAGACCCATAACGGAGAGCTTTCATGTCACGTGTCAAACGGGGAGTGACCACCCACGCCCGTCATCGAAAAGTCATCAAGGCGGCCAAGGGCTATTATGGCCGCCGCAAAAACACCTTTCGCGCCGCCAATCAGGCGGTGGAAAAAGCCCGGCAATATGCGTATCGTGACCGTAAGGTGCGCAAACGCAATTTCCGTTCATTGTGGATCCAGCGGATCAATGCGGCCGCCCGTGAACACGGCCTGACTTACGGCCGGTTTATTCATGGGCTGACCCGGGCTGGAATCGAGGTCGATCGCAAAGTGCTGGCCGATCTTGCCGTTCATGATGCCGAGGCTTTCAAGGCGCTTGTGGGCCAAGCCCAGGCGGCGCTGAAATAGCTTGGCCAGGCCCGGGAGCGGGGCGGGGGATGGCCGAACTTGCCCCGCCGTGACAAGGGGGGACATGACAAGGGGGACAAGGGGGCGTGGGCGACCACGTTGATCATTACGATGTCGAAGCCCGAACAGATCGACCTTGACAAACTCGAACAAGAGCTGCTTGCCGCAATCGAGGCGGCGGCGGATTTGCGGGCGCTGGAGCAGATCCGGGTGGGAGCCGTTGGCAAAAAAGGCCGCATCTCGGGGCTGATGAAAGGGCTGGGCGCCTTGCCCCCTGAACAGCGCAAAACCTATGGCCAAGCGGTCAATGCCCTCAAAGCCAAGGTCATGGAGGCTTTGGAGGCCCGCAAAGAGGCGTTGGCGCAGGCGGAGTTGGATGCCAGACTGGCCGCTGAAAACGCTGATATTTCGCTGCCCGTTCGTCCTGCACCACTGCTGGAAGGGCGGCTGCATCCCATCAGCCAGGTGATGGACGAGCTCACCGAAATTTTCGCCGATCTTGGCTTTTCGATTGCCGAAGGCCCTGATATCGAAGATGACTTTCATAATTTCACTGCGCTGAACATTCCGCCAGAGCATCCGGCCCGCCAGGAACACGACACCTTTTATTTCAATGAGAGACAAGACGGTTCGCGGCTGGTGTTGCGCACCCATACAAGCCCGGTGCAAATTCGCACCATGATGAGCACGAAACCGCCGATCAGGATCATCGCGCCGGGCCGTGTCTATCGCTGCGACAGTGATCAGACCCACACGCCGATGTTTCATCAAGTCGAGGGGCTGGTGATCGATCAGGAAACTCATTTGGGCCATTTGAAATGGGTTTTGCAAGAATTCTGCAAGGCATTTTTTGAGGTCGACAGCGTTAAAATGCGGTTTCGTGCATCGCATTTCCCGTTCACGGAACCTTCCCTTGAGGTGGATATCGGCTATGCCAAACAGGGGAATGAAATCCGCATTGGCGAGGGAGATCAGTGGCTGGAAATTTTGGGTTGTGGCATGGTGCATCCCAATGTACTCAAAAATGTTGGGCTTGATCCGGCTCAATATCAGGGCTTTGCCTTTGGGGTTGGCATCGACCGTTTGGCGATGCTCAAATATGGCATGCCGGATCTGCGCGCCTTCTTCGCAGCCGATCTGCGCTGGCTGAAACATTACGGTTTTTCCATGCTCGATGTGCCGACATTGTCGGGCGGGGTTGGAGCGTGATCGAAGCTTGAAAGGAACTCTTCTCATGAAATATCTCGGCTGGATAGTGGCGGCGGGTTTTGCAGGATTGAGCGCCTATCTGGCCTATGCCTTCATCTATCAGGGCCGTGTCGCGCCGGGGGAAGACGAGCGGACTGCGATTGTGGTAAGTGCCGATGAGAGGCGGTTTATCCTTGCTGAAATGCGGGCCTTTTTGGAAGATGTGGAAAACATAATCCAGGGGGTGGTGCGCGGGGATATGGCCGCGGTGGCCAAGGCTGCGAAAAATTCGGGGATGGCCACAACCCATAACGTCCCTGGCAGTCTGCGTGGAAAATTGCCGCTGGAATTCAAAAGGCTGGGCTTTGACACTCACAAGAGATTTGACGCCATTGCCGAGGAGGCCGCTGCGATGGCCGATAAAAACAAAATCTTGGAAATGCTCGGAGACACTTTGAGCAACTGCACTGCCTGTCATGCAAGTTATAGCCTGAAAGCGGATTAGCCCATAGAACTTAGTTATGAAATTCACCCTGTCATGGTTGAAGGAACATCTGGAAACCGATGCTTCCCTTTCGGAAATTGTCGACACATTGACCCAGATCGGCTTGGAGGTGGAGGCTGTCACCGACCCCGCCGCCGTGTTGAAGGGCTTTAAGGTCGCCTTTGTGGAGCGGGCCGAAAAACATCCCAATGCGGACAAGCTGAAAGTCGCGCTCGTCAGTGATGGCCAGACCACCCATCAGGTGGTTTGCGGTGCCCCGAACTGCCGGACTGGCATGAAAGGCGTGTTTGCGCCCCCCGGGGCCTATATTCCCGGTTCTGATTTTACCTTGAAGAAAGCCAAGATCCGCGGCGTGGAAAGTTCGGGCATGTTGTGTTCCGAGCGGGAGCTTGAGATTTCCGACGAGCATACCGGGATTATCGAATTGCCCGATGATGCTGAAGTGGGAAGCGAGGCCGCCAAGGCGCTTGGGCTCGATGATCCGGTGATTGAAATCGCGATCACTCCCAACCGGCCCGACTGTACTGGTGTGCGCGGCATCGCCCGTGATTTGGCGGCGGCAGGGCTTGGCCGCCTGAAGCCCGATCCCATCAAGCCCATCGAAGGTGAAGGGGCCTGTCCGCAAAAAATCGCCCTTGAATTTCCTGAAAACAAGCAGGACGCTTGCCCGGTGTTCGCTGGCCGGATCATCGAAGGCGTGAAAAACGGCCCCTCGCCGGCCTGGTTGCAACAGCGTCTGAAAGCGATTGGTTTGCGTCCGATCAATGCGCTGGCGGATATCACCAATTATATTTGTTTCGACCGCGCCCGGCCGCTGCACGTCTATGATGCCGACAAGCTTAACGGCGTTATCCGTGCCCGGCTTGGCAAAGCGGGGGAAACTTTCCTCGCCCTTGACGGCAAGCGTTATGAGGTGGACGGTGAGATGACCGTGATCGCCGATGACAGCGGCGTGTTGGGGCTGGCTGGCATCATCGGCGGGGAAGAAACCGGGGTGACGGAACAGACCCGCCGGGTGTTTATTGAAAGCGCTTATTTCGATCCGATCCGCACCGCCATGGCTGGGCGCAAATTGCAGATCACTTCAGATGCCCGGTTTCGTTTCGAGCGCGGCATTGATCCACAATCCGTGAACCTTGGGCTCGACTATGCCACGAAGCTCATCACCGAGATTTGCGGCGGCAAGCCAAGTCTTGTGGAAATCGCGGGGCAGGTGCCAAAGACAGACCGGACCATTCGCTTCAAGACCGCTGAAGTGGGCCGGCTCACCGGGCTTTCATTGCAGCCCGATGACATCACGGCACCGCTGAAAAAACTTGGGTTCAAGCTCAAGGGCAGAGGCAAGGATGATGGCGGGGAATTTGACGTGTCGGTGCCAAGCTGGCGCCCTGATATTTCGGGGCCGGCCGATCTGGTTGAAGAAGTGATGCGGCTGGTTGGGGTTGACAAAGTGCCTGCGACTCCAATGACGCGGCCAAGTGGGGTTGCCCGTCCGGTCTTGACGGAAGCGCAAAAACGGGTGCGCCGGGCGCGGCGGATTTTGGCGGGGCGGGGCCTCATCGAGGCGGTCACCTGGTCCTTTATTTCGCGCTCTCAAGCCAAGCGTTTTGGCGGCGGAGCCGAGGCGTTGGAGCTGGCCAATCCGATTTCCAGTGAAATGTCGAGCATGCGCCCAAGTCTTTTGCCGGGGCTGTTGGCCGCTGTGCAGCGCAATTTCGACCGCGGGCTTGGCGATCATGCCCTGTTTGAGGTTGGTCAGGCCTATCGTGGCACCAAACCGGGGGATCAGTTCGTTGCAGCCTCTGGCGTAAGACTTGGCACAGCGCGGCCCGAGGGGGCGGGGCGGTTCTGGTCGGGCGACAACCGGGTGGTCAATCTATTCGATGCTAAAACCGATGCCGAGGCGGTGTTGATGGGGCTGGGGATCAAGACCGGTACTTTACAAGTGGCGCGAGAGGCGCCCGGCTGGTTCCATCCGGGCCGTTCCGGGGCTTTGAAACTGGGGCCGAAAAATGTATTGGCCTATTTTGGCGAGCTGCATCCGGGGCTTTTGGCCGAGATCGGTTTAAGCGGCCCTGTGGCTGCCTTTGAGATTTTTCTTGATAACTTGCCCGTTCCGCGGCGCAAGGCTGGGCGTACGCGGCCAGCTCTGCAGATCAGCGATTTACAGCCCGTGCGCCGTGATTTTGCCTTTGTGCTCGATGCGGCGGTGCCTGCGGGGGAGCTGCTGCGCGCGGCATGGGGGGCTGACAAGAAATTGATCGAGCAAGTCACGCTGTTTGATGTTTTTGAAGGCGGCAATTTGGGGGAAGGGCAAAAATCTTTGGCCATCGAGGTGACGTTGCAGCCGCGTGAAAAGACTTTGACCGATGAAGAAATCGATGCCGTTGCCGCCAAGCTGGTCGCTGCCGTTGAAAAAGCAACCGGGGCCCAATTGCGAGGCTGAATCTAAATGATGGGGGGAGGTTGATGCGCATCCTTTATCTGTTTGCCGCCCTGCTCGCCCTGTTTTCCCTTGGTCTGCATTACATGGTGATTGGTCCTGAGCAATTCGATCCGATGATGCTGGCGGCAGACAAGGTTTCTTCCAAGGCGATGTTGGGGGTGTTGTGGCATGCGGTTGGCACAGTGCTGTTGGTTTGTTTTCTCGCACTCGGCTGGGCGGTTTATGCTGGCAATCCCGCCGCCCGCCCGGTGGGGGTGATGGCGGGGGCGATTTTGACCGGGCTCGCTCTGCTTTACCTGGCGGCGGGGTTGAACTGGCATAATGATGTTGCCGCCCTGCCTTATTGGCCGATCCTGCTGCCGGCTGGCGTCTTTGCGCTCATTGCCGCCTTTTGATCGACACGGGGTGCCAGGCCGTTGTTTTTCAAACATCAGCAGGGGGGTAGATGAGGTGTGCGGCGCGGATTTCTTGCCATGCTTGTTCATCGCGGTTGAGCCGTTCCGCAAGGTCAGAGGGCTGTGCTGTGGGATCATCCACCCAATCACGCAGGAATTGGCCACCAGTCAGTAGATCAATCGCCAACCGCTCATGTTCATATTCATAGACGAAATGCCGCCAGATTGGATAATCAGGATAGAGCTGACGGATCGCCTTCAAGATCAGGGCAGCCAACCGGTAAGGTTTGAACCGGGCCGGATCATAGCCGGTGTAATCCGTATGGATTTGTAAGCCCGAGCAAAGCCGGCCTTGGTGTTTATGAAAGGTGGGTTCGAAGAAGCAGGGGCGAATCAAGGCGCCTTCAAGCCAGCCGGGTTGCAGTTGATGCATTTGTTGCAAGACCTTGCGGGCGTCGATATCGGGAGCGCCGATAAGCTCCAGAGGAACGGTGGTGCCGCGGCCTTCGGATAAGGTGGTGCCTTCAAACAGCACGGTCCCCGGAAAACAGCGCGCCATATTGACAGAAGCCGCATTGGGACTGGGATTAATCCAGGGACGTTGAAAGACCGGCCATCCATAGCCCGGTGCAGCGGTGATTTCGTAACCCTGCATCGCCACGACTTCAAGATCGATATCAAGGCGTTTTTCGGCCACATACCAGCGGGCGATTTCCGCCATTGTCAGGCCGTGGCGCATGATCAAGGGAGCGGTGCCGACGAAACTTTCAAAGCCGGGCTCCAAAATGGTTCCTTCGATGGGACGTCCCGCCGGATTGGGGCGATCCAGAACGATGAGGGTTTTGCCAAAGGCGGCGCAGGCCTCGAGCAAATAGGTCAGTGTTGAAACATAGGTATAGATGCGTGTGCCAATGTCTTGCAGGTCGACCAGCAGAACGTCGAAAGCGGCCATCATTTCAGGGGTGGGACGGCGCACTTCGCCATAGAGCGAATAGACCGGGATTTGGTGGACCGGATCCACATAGGTTTCTGATTCAACCATATTGTCTTGCTTGTCGCCGCGCATGCCATGCTGGGGACCAAAGGCGGCGCGAAGGGGAAGCCCGGCGTCGATCAGGGCGTCCATGCTGTGTTGGCCGGTGGCCGTCAGCGAGGCCGGATGGCCCAGCAAGGCCAGACGCCGGCCCGTCAATTTGTTTCGCAGCTTGCCGTCATGAAGCAGAACATCGATCCCAAATTGCATGAAACTTCCCCCAAGAATAGTGTGCCTCCGCCATTAGGTTTTGAAACAGGACCTAAATGACAAGAAAGTCATAAGCTGATTTTCTCGGATTGCCAAAAAGCACACTTTCACACCCCAAGGAATGCGCCTTTCAGGTGGCCGCAAGTGTATCTACGTAGTCATATGGGTTGGATTTAGCGGATCAGTTGCGCCAATTTGGCGGCCATGGTTTCCGGTTTGGTGCCATAGGCGAAATGGCTCAGATACTGGCCGTCGGGCCCCATCAGAAAAATGATCGAAGAATGATCCATCATATAGGCGGCAGATGAGCTTGCGTCCTTGGCTTTGCGGTAGTAGACCCGATAGGCTTTGGCCGCCGCCTTGATCTGGTCTGGGCTGCCGGTCAGCCCCACCATCCGGGGATGAAAATTGCTGACATATTCTGCGACTTGCTCCACCGTGTCGCGCTCGGGATCTACGGTGATGAAGACAGGGGTCACGCGGGCGGCTTTTTCGCCCAGCATTTCCAGCGCATCGGTGATGACCGCCAGTTCTGCGGGGCAGACATCGGGGCAAAAAGTATAGCCGAAATAAACCAGCATATATTGGCCGCGAAAGCTCTTGTCGGTGACGGTCTCGCCTTTGTGATTGATGAGTGTGAACGGTCCCCCGATCAAGGCTTTCCCTGAAACCACCTGCTGTCGTGGAAGTTGGGAGTGGTTCGGGGCGATATAGAGAAATGTTGCCGCAGCCGAGAGCATGAAAGCGAGCAGGCCAACAATCAATAAAGGGATTTTGCGTATCATGTCTTAATATCAACGGCCCCTGATCTTTCTTCGTATACCGTTCAATTTACTTCGCCCCTTCAAAGGGATACGGAAAGCATGGAAAGGTCAATGATAAAGATACCGCCAGCATTATTTGTGCCGCGACACAGGTTTTGTTGCAATGCGACAAAGAAGACGATTGAGCCCCACTTTATTCGCTGGGGACGAAACCATTTTTTGCCCGATCAACGGCTAGAAGATGAACAGCATAATGTAAAATCCCGTTTAACTGACCTCCACAGATAACATTTGCTTCTGTGCCAGCAGGTGGAAGCGTAAGAACCGCTGGGTAAATTGCTGCCCTCACACCGCCGCCCTTTGGCCTTGTTGCCCTATCCCGTCTAATCAACAAAGAATCTTCAGAGGAGTAAGGTGAGCATAAACGGTCAATGATAAATGCCTCTGACATTAAATATCTAGCAATTGGCGGATATTCTCTGGCAGCCGGGATGTCAAGCGGGCAAAAATCGTCCCCTGATGTTGCACCGTGTCTTTGAGGCCCGCGGAAATGTCACGCAGTCCACAGCCAAAGCGGCCATTGGGTTGCAAGGCTTGATCTGCAAAAGATTTCAAAGCGATTTCGATTTCCTTGCGCAGTTTGGGGCGTTCGCGCTTGACATATTGCTTGTGGGACCACCATTCATGAGCGCCAATGGCGGCGATGACGATGACTGCCGCCGTTGCCGTCCCTAAAGCGCTGGCGGTGGCTTCGGTCACGCCCAAGGTTTTGGCCGCGGCGGCCACATCCGTGCCGGTTTTGACTGCAAGCAGGGCCACGGCGGCGACTTTCATGGCCGCGTTTGGCAAGGCCCGTAGATCATGGGGGCGCAAGCGTCCTGCCTGCAACAGATTGGCCTTGAAAGCGTTGACAAAAAGAGCTTTTTGCGGGCCGCCTTCAAGCCCTTCGTCCACCAGATGACGCAGGCTGATATGGCGGGCGGGGCCGGTGAAGCTTGCAAGCCTAATATTGCCAAGGGCGGTGTTGAATTGCGCCGCGTTGATCTGGGGCTGTGCGCGGAGGGCTTGAAGATGGGTGACCAAGGCCCGGTGAT
>WGBT01000104.1 GCA_015494185.1 Hyphomicrobiales bacterium
ATTGCGGGGGCTGAAACCGCTGAAATGGACTTCAACCCGGCTTGATTGCTTGATCCGGTTGAAAATCAGCCGTGCCAATCCATGCCGAACGGGGGGGATGAACAAGGCGAACCCGGCAATATCCGTCAATATCCCAGGTGTCAGCAAAAGCGCGCCAGCAATCAGCAAGCCCACACCATCGATCACGGATTCGATCGGTAACTGCCCCTTGCGCAAGGCTTCATTGGCCCGTTCAAGGGTTGCCAGCCCTTGCAGGCGCAGCAATGCCGTCCCGGCAATCGCGGTTAAAATCACGATGGCAATGGTCCATCCTGCGCCGATCAATTCGCCGACTTTGATGAAGGTATAGATTTCCGCAAGCGGGACCGCGATAAAGAGTATAAGAAGCAGTGGCATAGGTTCAATTTTCTTTTGGCGGGACAGATTTGCTCATGGTCTTGCCCTGATCGGTGTTTAATATAGTATGACATCAAGTCGGTGGTAAGCCCCCCAGCGTGCTTTTTGGGGGACGCCAGATAGAGTTTGTTTTGTGGGAGCCATCTGGTGTCTGTTCCAGCAGAACATGATCGGGGCAAATAGGACGTTCGAAAAAGTTAAGCGGTAGAATTGAAAACTTAATGCTGATTTTTAAACCGCAGTGCTGTAAATGTGAACTGGTGGCGAGCCATATATGCCCCTATATGTCTTAGAGCCGGTATGTGTCCCACAACGCAGGTACTGTGTACCGTGCTTTCTTGGTACCGTGCTTTCTTGGGTGCTTCCCATGTTTGATACGGTGACAGCACGAGGCTGAAACCGGCAAAAACGATCATTTGAGATCAAACGGCAAAGAAATGACCGAAATATTCGATATCTATACCTTGATCTTCCTGGTGCTGGCCGTGGTCATTGCAATTAGACTGCACAATGTGCTTGGCAGCAAAACCGGCAATGAACGGCGCTGGGATCACATTCCCGGCAAAGACAAAGCCGACAAAGACGAAAAAGAAGCGGCTGAAGCCACAGACAATGTCATACCGTTGCCTGGTGCTGCGCAAAATCCAGTGGCCGAGGCAACCATGACACGGTCAAAGGAAGATATTGAAGCCGTACTCGACAAACATGCCAAACCTGGAACACCCTTGCGTGAAAAATTGAAGGCCCTGATTGAAAAAGACAAAAATTTTGATCCAGATCATTTCTTGAAAGGCGCCCGGGTCGCTTATGAATTGATTGTGACCTCCTTTGCCGAAGGGAACCGGAACATGTTGCGGGATCTGTTGTCGCCAGAAGTTTATGAAGGTTTCTCTCAGGCTATCAAAGAGCGTGAAGAACGTGGTGAGACGGTCGATTCCAGCTTTGTTGGCATCGAAAAATCAGAGATCATCGATGCCCAGATTCGTGGGGAACGGGAGCAGGTCACCGTTAAATTCATTAGCTCGCTTATTACCGCGACCATGAATGCTGAGGGCAAAGTGATCGATGGCGATCCCAAAAAAGTTTTACGTGTCACGGATATCTGGACCTTTGCCCGGCAACTGACTTCGCCTGATCCCAATTGGCAACTGATTGCAACCGAAGGCGCGAAATAGCTTTAGGCCGCGAATCTTGCACGAACAGGCTAGGGGAAACCTGAACAATGCACGGCGGAATGAGACGTGTTTGGGGGGGCGCTATCTTGACGGTGGTTTTGGTCATGACAGGTGGCGCTCAGGTTGTCAATAGTGGTCTTTCCTATCAAAAGGCCGAAGCCCGGGTCTTCATGCAAGCAGCACAGCGCCGGTTGTTGACACGGGTATCATTTGCGGATTTGCCGGGATGGCAGAGCGATGATCATCAGGCCGCCTTTGATGCCTTTCGGCTGTCCTGTGAGCGAATCCTCAAAGTTTTGAAAAGCCGGCGGCGGGTTTCAAACAAATATCGTGCCTTTCGCTCGGTTTGCCGGGCTGGAATGCGGGCGGGGCGAACCCTCAGCCCTATCCATGCGCGGCGTTTTTTTGAAACCCATTTCGTGCCCTACCGGGTTCGTCCAACCCGGACAGAACGCTTGCTGACGGGGTATTACGAGCCTATCTTACGCGGCTCGCGGGTAAAAACGTCACAGTTTCGCTTTCCGGTCTACCGGGTGCCGGATGATTTATATTTCGCCCGTAGTAATCGGGATATTCGGCGGCTGCGGCGGGCTGGCATTCCTGCGCCCCTGGTGGCTGCCAGACGTACCCGTAACGGATTGCGTCCCTATTACACCCGTGCCGAGATCGATCAGGGGGCGCTGCAAGGCCGGGGCTTGGAACTGCTCTATCTGGCCGACGAAATCGATCTGTTTTTTTTGCATATCCAGGGATCGGGCCGGGTGGTGTTTCCCGATGGCTCGACGGTTCGGCTGGCTTTTGCAGCCAAAAACGGCTATCCTTACACTTCCATTGGGAAATATATGATTCGAACAGGCTTGTTGCGAAAGGACCAGGCATCTTTGGAACAGATGAAGGCTTGGTTGCGCAAGGCCGGTCCGGAACGAGTGCGAAAGATATTGTGGCAGAACAAAAGCTATATCTTTTTTCGTGAAATGAAGGATGATGATGGGCCGTTTGGGGCGCAAATGGTAAAATTGACGCCGGTGCGGTCATTGGCTGTTGATAAGCGTTATCATTATTTGGGATTGCCGATTTTTGTGAATGTTCCGGGGCTGAAAGATGACCAGCAAAAGCCGTTCCGGCGCTTGATGATCGCCCAAGATGTCGGTTCGGCGATCAAGGGGCCTGAGCGCGGTGATATTTTCTGGGGCTCTGGTGACATTGCCGGACAGCGGGCCGGGCTGACAGGTCATCGCGGACAATTTTATGTCCTGTTGCCTAAATTTTAGTATCCCCCCATTTTCAAAAGCTTTTGGTGAGCTATTGATCAAACAGAATGGCAATTATGACTGATCACCGCCGTAAAAGCCAGCAAGGACGAAAAACAACCCGCTTTATGAGCCTTGAGGAGGCGCGGCTATGGGCCGAAGTGCGCAAAACGGTTCGTCCTCTTGATGATAAAGACGTTTTCGATGAACCTGCTAGCAAGGGGAGCGCACGGCAGGCCACCGTGCCACGGCAACGAGGGGCCACAGCAACGCTTCAATCAGCCAGGAAGCGGGTGGGTGTCAATTCGTTCGAGCCGGGGCGGTCCTCTAAAGTGGAGCAGTCCCCCTCCTCATCACTGCCGCCACTTGCCAATATCGATCGCCGGCAACATCGCCGCCTTGCCTCGGGGCGCACCCAGATCGAAGCGCGGCTTGATTTACATGGTCATCGCCAGCATGAGGCCCATGAAGAATTGAAGGCTTTTATCATTCGTTGCCGGGAACAGGGGCTTCGCCATGTTTTGGTGATTACTGGAAAGGGGCAGAGGGCCCGGCGGGACGAGAGCAATTTTTATGGCTCGGATCATTGGAGCGGAGTGTTGCGCACACAAGTGCCCTTGTGGTTGTCGGAACCTTCCATGCGGCCCCATATCGTTGGTTTTGAGCAGGCCCATAACCGCCATGGCGGCGCTGGCGCCCTTTATGTGCGTTTGCGGCGGCGCAGCTAGGGCACGAGCCGATCACATGAAATCGGATTTTTGCTCTAGCTCCTTGTTCTGCCGACAATTTATCCAAAAACCGGTTCCCACTTGAAGGACTTGTGTCCTAGCGTGGTGTGCTTTTAAGGCAAGCGTTCTTCTGTCACAGGCCAGAACTTTTTGTTGAAATAATACCGAAGGTATTTTTCATTGACTTTTCCATGCTTTCCGTATCCCTTTGAATGTTCTGCGTAAATTGAACGGTATACGAATGAAGGTCAGGGGCCGTTGGTATAACATAAAAGGAAAAAATCAACACTCGATCTGGCAGCCAGCGGCTGTTGCGTGCCAGGTCTTGCCTCCAAGAAGCCCCCTGATACGGCCTCAGGTTATACGGG
>WGBT01000105.1 GCA_015494185.1 Hyphomicrobiales bacterium
TCATGACGGTTTACCCATGGTAAAGTCGACAAAGCCCTTGCCAATACCACTCCTTGCCAACCCCGCCCCTTGCAAATACCGAATCATTCCATCGTGAGTCCTTACAAGGACGGGGGCTGCGGATATAAGAGATAAGCGAGCGCTCAAGAGGCCTTCAAGGGGAACCGATTTTCGGATAAATTGTGCGTACAAACAAGAACCTATTACCCCTTCCGTAAATCCTGACGGCATCTCAGGTCTTTAGCGGTTTTCCTTTGTAGGTCCCATGCGAATGGCTTGGCCATGGTCTCGTTGAAGAAGGCGATGAAGGCCTTGATTTTGGCCTTCAAATCCGCTTTCGAGGTGAAGTTGCCACGTTTTATCACCTTCTTGACCAGAATGGAAAACCAGATTTCGATCTGGTTCAGCCAGGAGGCGTGCCGCGGCGTGAAGTGGAAACAGATGCGGTGGGAGGGATCGCGCAAGAAGGCCTCGCGGGTTTCCATGTTTTTCAAAATGCCGCTCTTGCCCTTGACGCCGAGGCCGTCCTTTATCCTGCAAAGCCGCACCACCAGCCGCACTACGCCTTCGGACGAGTGCGTGTTCAGATTGTCCGCAACCACATGCCAGATGGTGTCAGGCGAAGCGCTTGAAAACAGGTCTTCCAGAAACGCCACATAATCATCCTCCTTACGCGTATCGCCAATCGCCTCCCGCACTTTGCCGGTGGCAATATCGAAACTGGCGATCAAGGTCTGCGTGCCGTGGCGGACATATTCATATTCGCGCTGCTCCCCTTTTCCGGGCTTCATCTCCAATGTGGGTGCTCCCCGCTCCAGGGCCTGAATGCCGGTCATCTCGTCGATGGAACCCGTGCGGATACCCCGGCTTGCGCGCGGGCGCCTTTTCGTAAGTCTTGCAAATATCGGCGCATTTTTCATCGAATTGCTCATCCGGCTTGGGATTGAGCCAATAGCGGCTTTGATGTGGCTTGAGACAGGCTTCTTTTTAAAATGCGCCCCACCGAGGCTGGCGAGATACTCTCGATGATCCCCCGTCTGACGGCTTCCGCCGCCGGTGCCGGGCTTGACCAATGGGTGAGCGGCGGGCCGTCTTTGTCAGCCATCGGACTTTCACAGGACGGCGCCACAATCTGGCAAATCTGTTCCGGCGTAATGGCCGCAGGCTTGCCCGGGCGCGGTTCATTCGGCCAGGCGCGGAACGATCTCCGGTTCATTTGACCGCGCCCGCCAGCGCTTGCGCCAGCGCCGCACCATGTTGTCCCAGGTGCCCAACCACCGCATGGTCTCGCGCACGCCCACATCTTCATCCGCCAGCAGAATGATCTGCGCGCGAAGGACGATCTGCCTGGCGCTGGTATGGACCCGCACAATGGTCTGAAGCGCTTTTCTTTCTTCGTCTGAAAGCGTGATCGGATCGGCTGGCAAGAGCGGCATTCGAAGTCTCCCGTGAAAGTTCCAAGGAAACTCACCTATTGAGCCCGCGAACACCTCAAGTGAATCCCCAGCCTGTTGACAACGGCCCCCCGTTACGCTGAATTACCAACACCGTGACAAATCCGCCCCACCGCCAGGCCCCGGATAGAGTCAGGACTTACGAAAGGGTGTCTAGGTCCGTTTACATTTTGTTGGTTGGGGGCTTCCCTTTTGGTTGCTTATGTGTTTCAAGATCGCAAATTGAAGGAGGCAATCTTGATTCGACGAGCACTCACAAACACCACAGGGAGCGTATCAAAGATATCGTGCCGGGCAAGGTTGGCGGACGGGGGCGGATCGGTAGGACACCAGACTGTTTATTGACGCCGTGCTGTGAATTGCGCGCACAGGCTCTTCGTGGTGCGATTTGCCGCCGGAATCGGGTCTTGGTACATGGCCGCACACGCGCTTCTGGCGATGGTCGCGCAAGGGTGTTTGGGAGAGCCTTTTCAAGCGCTTATGCGAGGATCCCGATTTCGAATACTTCATCATCGACAGCACCATCGTCCGGGCATATCAGTATGCTGCCAGCGCAAGGGGGGACTCAAAAGCAGGTCCATCAGGCGCTTGTGCGGCGGCTTGAGTTGCAAGCTCCACATTCTCGTCGACGGGCTCGACAATCCCTTGCGGTTTCATTCTCACGGTCGGCTAGGCTGTCGGGCATCACGCAAGCCGCCGACCTGTTGATGAACACCGCTCTTGACAAGGTTCTGGCCGACAAGGCCTATGATTCGGATGCGTTCTGCGTCTACATCGCCGAGGCCGGTGGTGAGGCGGTGATCCCTTCAAACCGTTCCCGGGCGATTGCCATCCCCTATGATCGGAATAGCTGCAAGGAACGTCATCTAGTCGAGTGTTTCATCAATAAGATCAAACACTTCAGGCGCATCGCCACGCGCGACGAATAGACCGCTCTTTCATTCCACTCCATGCTATGTCTATGCGAAGAAGCCATGATTTGGATGCGGTAAATGTAAAACAGGAGCTAGAGCTAACCCGGATATCTCACCAGATGATTGGTTTGTGTGCGGAGAGTGTTGATGTTGGGGTGTGGTTTTTGTTTGCGCAGTTATGGGTTGCCCCACTTGGGCGCCTTTTGAGAACTTGTCGTGATCAGCCTCCTTTCTGTCGGGTTCGGGTCGCTTGCCATTCAGGCGGTCTCAGGCCGCCGCCCT
>WGBT01000106.1 GCA_015494185.1 Hyphomicrobiales bacterium
AAAAGAGCTTTTTGCGGGCCGCCTTCAAGCCCTTCATCCACCAGATGACGCAGGCTGATATGCCGGGCGGGGCCGGTGAAGCTTGCAAGCCTAATATTGCCAAGAGTGGTGTTGAATTGCGCTGCGTTGATCTGGGGCTGTGCGCGGAGGGCTTGAAGATGGGTGACCAAGGCCCGGTGATAGGTTTCCGCCGCACGGGTTGCAATCACTTCCATTTCATTTTGCAACTGATCTGCGGTGATCACTTTTTCATGCAACACCCGGGCGATGTCGGCGGCATAGCTGGCCTCGGCGGTGGCTTGGCCTTTGGTCATACGCTGCCACCAATATTTGATATCTGCTGCGCGGCGGCGCATATAGCTGAAATGCCAGTCGAGAAATTCCTTGTCGACCCGTTCCATGACCTGCCGCCGCCAGGCCGCCAATTCCTCTTCAAGTTTGGCTTTGGTCGCAGCTTCAGCCTGGTTGATGGCATGGATCAGCTGAGGTTTGATGGGCGCAGATTGGTGGGACGTGGTTTGATCAAAGCGCTGCGCGGGGATGAAAAGGGTGACAACAACGCCAATAGCGATCACCGCCAGGGCCAACACGGCCAATCGCGTCAACAAGCCAAGGCGTTTTTGCGATGAGTTCAATGGTTGCGAAGTCACGCCTGCTCTCCCCTTGTTGCTTCCCTCTGTTTGATACAACTCGACATATCACAATGGGGCGGAATTTTGGCAAGGTTGTGGCACAGGCCATTGCTCCGGTCCACATTTTTTATGGGGTAACTTTTATGGATTGACCACATTGGTTGGCTGTCCGGCGATGAAATTTTCGATATTCTCGATAAGCTTGTCAGCGAGGCGTTGCCGGGCTTGTTGGGAGCCCCAAGCGATATGGGGGGTCAAAATGAAGTTCGGCATTTTCAGCAGTTGAAAATAAGGATGGTCGGGGGCGGGCGGCTCCTGTTCAACCACATCGATACCGGCGCCGCGAATGCGGCCGGTCTGCAAAGCCTCAATCAGCGCCAGCTCATCGATGACGCCGCCTCTGGCGGTATTGATCAGGATTGGGCGGCGTTGCATGAGCTGAAATTCGGGGGTGCTGATGAGGCCGCGCGTGGTTGGGGTCAGCGGACAATGCAGGCTGATCACATCACTTGTTGCAAGCACTTCGGCAAAGGGCCGGTAGCCGGGCTTCAAAGGCTGGTTTTCAGGCGCCTCCTTGCGGCCGGCGAAAACGGCCTTCATGCCGAAAGCCTTGCCAAGACGGGCCACTGCCCGGCCCAATTCGCCGCCGCCGATAATCCCCAATTGGCGCCCGGCCAGATCACAAATCTCATGGGTGAAAAAACAGAATTGCCCGCTGCGCTGCCATTTGCCTGCGGCCACGTCGTGCCGATAGCCGGGCAAATTGCGCGCCAAGGCCAATATCAACATGAACACATGTTCCGGGACGGTTTCGGTGGCATAGGAAGTGATGTTGGAAACGGTGATATTATGTTCCTTGGCGGCTTCGAGATCGACGATATTGGTCCCCGTTGCCGCAATGGCAATCATTTCGAGGGTGGGCAATTGGGCCAAAATCGCGCGATTGAGGGCGACCTTGTTGGTGATGGCGATCTGCGCTTCTTGCAGCCGTGTTACGACATCTTCTGGCGCCGTTTCAGGATAGGAAACCCAGCTATGATCGAAGCGGGGACGCCTAAGCCGAATATTGGGGCCGAGTGTCGCCTGATCGAGAAAGACGATTTTGGGGCGCATAATACTGGAGGGCTTTGTCATCGGCCGTTGATGCTTTCCGTATCCTCTTGAAGTTCCCTTAAAAATCGAACGGGAGGCGCGGTGAGGTCAGAGGATGTTGCTATCATGATTTTCCAAAAGCCTGCAAATAATACCGGCGGTCTTTGTTATTGACCTCATGCTTTTCGTGTATCCCTTTGAAGTGGCGAAATAAATTGAAGGATATACGAAGAAAAGCCAAGGGCTGTTGGTATAATCCTGCAGACTGACAGTCTCATACCGGAGGTCTTTATCATTGACCGCTGATGCTTTCCGTATCCGCTTGAATGTTCTGCGTAAATTGGG
>WGBT01000107.1 GCA_015494185.1 Hyphomicrobiales bacterium
GGGTGCCCCAATATGAAGATTGGCAGAAGATGGAGGGGGAACAGATGCAGTTATAGAGGTTGCCCAAGTCTATCCTTGCGCCAAAGACATGGACCTGATCCGTCCTTACTTTCCATGGTGAGCGTTTTTGCATTTTCAGCAGGTTTGTCAAGGACCGGAATTTTTAGACTCCTGTCGTGCCTCTCGCCTGCGGGACTTCCGCCACTCCACGTTCGCTTGTGGCGGCCGCGAAACAGTTTCACCCTTGACAAACCAGTTGAAAATGCCAGTGTCTCATCATGGAATGCAAGGATGGATGTGACATTGTTCTCTCAGTAGGGTTTTACAGGCCTCACGGTGACGGAAAAGGCAATTGATGGACAAGCAAAAACGGTGAATACGACTCTTTTGGCAGCGCACATTTCCCCTTTTGACTCCCCTTTTGATCAGGCCCCAATGGATATAGCCGCGGAATCGACACAATCATTGTTCGTCTCCCGGCTGCGGCTGAACGAATTTCGCAATTATTCCACCCTTTCCCTCGAATTGGAGCCACGCCCGGCCGTCCTGACCGGCCCTAACGGGGCTGGCAAGACCAATCTCATTGAAGCGATTTCCCTGTTGGCACCGGGCCGTGGTTTGCGCAATGTGCCCTTTGCTGATCTGGCGATGGCCAATGGCAGCGGCGGTTGGGCGGTGGCCGGCCGGCTTCAGATCGGCGCGGATGTCTATAATATTGGCACCGGGCTGAGCCGTCCTGTGGCGGGAGAAAAACGGGCGGGGCGCCAGGTGAAGATTGACGGGGTTTCGGAACGCAGCACCACGGTTCTCGCCGAGCTGTTGACCGTGGTTTGGCTGACGCCGGCGATTGATGGGGTGTTCATGGGTCCAAGCAGCGACCGGCGGCGTTTTTTCGACCGGCTGATCACGGGCCTTGAACCCGGGTTTCGCAAAAGTCTCACCCAGTTTGAACGGGCCATGCGGCAACGCAACAAATTGCTGGAAATAGGCGGAAGTGCGGCCCAGTTCGAGGCTTTGGAAGCAGCCATGGCCGAACCCGCCATCGCCATTGCCGCCGCGCGCGTACATGCAATAGAAGATTTGCAAACCGCCATTTGGGCCAAATGGCGGGATAATGAGGTCAACACGGCCTTTCCTTGGGCGACATTGGCCGTTGAGGGCAGTATTGAGCGGGATTTGCAGCTGATGGCGGCGACCGATGCCGAAGACGCCTATCGTGACCGCCTGCGTCAGGGACGGGAACAGGACCGCGCCGCCCGGCGCACCCTCGACGGCCCGCACCGCACGGATTTTCTGACCGGACATGGCCCCAAACAGATGCCCGCCAAACTCTCGTCGACGGGTGAGCAAAAAGCGCTGTTGACCGGCATGATCTTAGCCCATGCCGAGCTGGTGACCACCCGCCGCGGCGGCCGCCCCCCCTTGATCTTGCTCGATGAAGTGGCCGCCCATCTTGACGAGCACCGCCGTGGGGCCCTGTTTGAAGAGATTTGCCGGCTTGGCGTGCAAGCTTTTTTGACCGGCACCGATGCCGAAATCTTCGCCCCGTTCGGCGCGCATGCCCAGTTTTTACATGTGGAGGAAGGCCGGGTTTCCCACAGCGATCGACCGTAAACAGGCCCCAAACAGGTGCTCGGAACCAAGGCCCGTTTTTCCCCGGCGAACCTGCTACAAATTGTCTATTTCAGCCCCCATCGCGCGGCTTTTCTTTGGCAGCGCACGCCACACGGTTTATAATACATTATATGATATGTGAGCTTGTTTGACGGCGGGCAAAATGTTGCTGGGCACGATATCTTTGGCCCACGATCGAGGGTCTGTTTCGCGGCTGTTTGACGGCCAGGATACGGCAATATCGTCCTGCACAGATGTCTGAGGCCCCGCACCACAAACATCAACATTCTTTGCTGAAAGTGACAATCATATGAGCACGGAGCCTTCTAGGGACCCTTCCAAGAAGCAGCCCTCGCAAGAACCAGGCAGTTCCTCAACCCAATCGGCCCAAAAGGCTGCGGCCAGTTATGGGGCGGCCAATATCACCGTCTTGCGCGGATTGGAAGCCGTTCGGAAGCGGCCGGGCATGTATATCGGTGATACCGATGACGGCTCTGGCCTGCACCACATGGTCTATGAAGTGGTCGACAATGCCATTGACGAGGCGCTGGCTGGCTTCTGTGACGAGATCCTCGTTCAACTCAATTCCGATGGTTCGGTCCTGGTCCGTGACAATGGCCGCGGCATCCCCACCGATATTCACCCTGAAGAAGGGATTTCAGCCGCCGAAGTGGTTATGACCCGATTGCACGCCGGCGGCAAGGGCTTATCGGAATCGGCCAATGCCTATAAGGTTTCCGGCGGGCTGCATGGCGTTGGCGTCTCTGTGGTCAATGCCCTCTCCTCCCGGCTCGAGCTCACCATCTGGCGTGATGGCAAAGAACACTTCATGGCCTTTAAGGATGGAGTGCCGGAAGACAGTCTGAAAGTCGTGGGACCCGCGGAAGGCAGGACCGGCACCCAGGTGCGGTTTTGGCCCTCCCCTGAAACCTTTTCCATGACCGAGTTCAATTTCGCCACTCTGGAACATCGCCTGCGGGAATTGGCCTTTTTGAACTCAGGCATCCGTATTCACCTGATCGATGCCCGTCATGCCGATAAAAAGGAAGAAATTTTGCAATATGAAGGGGGGCTTGAGGCTTTCGTTCGCTATCTCGACAGGGCGCGCCACCCCCTGATTCCGGACCCTATCACCGTGCGGGGAGAAAAGGACGGGATCGTTGTCGAGGCTGCGCTATGGTGGAACGATGGCTATCACGAAAATGTTTTATGTTTCACCAATAATATTCCCCAGCGTGATGGGGGTACCCATTTGGCGGGGTTTCGCAGCGCCCTGACCCGGTCGGTCAATGGGTATGCCAATGACAGCGGTCTGGCCAAAAAAGAAAAGGTTTCCCTGTCAGGCGACGATGCCCGGGAAGGGCTGACCTGTGTGCTTTCCGTCAAAGTACCCGATCCCAAATTTTCCAGCCAAACCAAAGACAAGCTGGTCTCCTCAGAGGTTCGTCCCGTGGTTGAAGGGGCGATGAATGAGGCGCTGCAACAATGGTTTTTGGAACACCCCACAGAAGCCAAGATCATCGTCAAAAAAGTGCTCGAGGCCGCTGCTGCCCGGGAAGCCGCCCGCAAGGCCCGCGAGCTGACCCGCCGCAAAGGGGCGCTGGATATGGCGTCATTGCCGGGCAAGCTGGCCGACTGCCAGGAACGTGATCCGGCAAAATCGGAACTGTTTCTGGTTGAGGGGGATTCCGCTGGCGGCTCGGCCAAACAGGGCCGCAACCGGGAATTTCAGGCGGTCTTGCCGTTGCGCGGCAAGATTTTGAATGTTGAGCGGGCCCGGTTCGACAAGATGCTTTCATCCCAGGAAATCGGCACCTTAATCACCGCCCTTGGCACCGGTATCGGCCGTGATCAGTTCGATATTGAAAAGCTGCGCTATCACAAGATCATCATCATGACCGATGCCGATGTGGACGGCGCCCATATCCGCACCTTGCTGCTGACCTTCTTTTACCGGCAAATGCCCGAATTGGTGGAGCGCGGGCATCTCTATAT
>WGBT01000108.1 GCA_015494185.1 Hyphomicrobiales bacterium
ATCCACCGACTGACTTGGCAGAGCGGCCATTTGTTCTGAGGTGGCGAGTAAATTCCAACTAATTGGCTTGACCAGATTGGCCAGAAACACCCCAAACAAAGCAAAACCACGTAATACATCCAGCTCAGTAACCCGTTCAGAGGAGATTGCCGGCCGACCTACACTTTCACCTGCTCCGTTAATGACTCTACTGGTCATGGCATCTGCTCCCCCAATTCTGAATATGTATTTTGCTTTATTAGCAGGTCAGGCGCGCTTTGTCAGATTAGATTTTCCCCATGTATTACCCACAGCTTTATGGATAGGGGTGCGAAGTGTTCAATTATCTATATATAACAATGTGCTGAGTGACTTCGCTATCAGACTAAAGCGAAGTCGTCTCTGAAGTGGCAGGTTTCTTATCCCGCCAAACTAAGGAACATGAATTTGAACTTAAGCCGTTTTATCTGACAGTGCCTTTGTGCCAAAAGCTATGGCAGTTTTCAAAGCTTGCCTGCGTGAAATCCCACCACCCATCCTTTATGCTGAGGCCGGAAAAACCGGCCAATAATCAGTGATTTTGCCGTCATCATAAATGGCGATGTCGCCAAATTGCAGAAACACGGCCTCACTTTGCTGGGGGCGGAAGAACACAAAGTCATCCACAGCAACTTCAAGTTCAGGGCCGCCATTCAGCATTTCCTGGTTTGAAGAACGACCGAAAGTCGCGTTGTAACTGAGACCTGGTGGATCGACTGGATCAGCCAGCCAATGGCCACCATAGATAAACACCGTCTTGCTGGAATTTGAATTCCATATTCGTTTTACACCGTCGGCGAATTCAAGCCCCGGTATATGAGTTGTTGCCAGTGATTTGATAACCGGAGTTGCAATGAAGCTCGCGGGCTCATGAGGCTCCAAAAGATCGGTGTCAAAATGGGTTGGTTTGACCAAGCATGACCCGGCAGAGACCTCATTGGCAAGACTGGTGTCCTTATAATAGCGGTATGTCGGACTACCTGCAGCATTGCGCGTAATCCCCGCCATCGCTTTGGCGTCAAAGACAAGCGCGGCTTGATCGAGCGCATCGCGGTAGCGCCGCCATGCATCGGCTTTTGCTCTGTCTCGCCAGCCAAGTACAGAGGGGAGCACAGGGAGGTGTGGCTCATATCCCATATAACCTGCGAACCGAAGCGCACTTGAACTGTTGATTGCATTCAATACCGAATTCAATTCAGCGCCCGGCTCGAAACCACCGCGATGCAGACCAACGTCCAGTTCGAGATTAATAGCAAATGTGCGGCCAAGCGCTTTTGCAAGATCAGTATATTGTTGCAATCGCCTTGGTGTATCGATCAGCCATTGAACGCGATCTGCCGAGCCTGAAAATTCTGTGGGTAGTATTTTAAAGTAGTTCTTCACAGCAGCGATTGGCAGGGGTTTTCCAAGAAGCTGGCTTGCCTGCGGCATAGCCGTGCTCAAGATTGAAAGCATGGGTTGATTAAATGTCATCAGGCGATCTGAGCCAGAACGGGCCCGAATATGCTGGATTAAATCAAGGGAGGGCAGAGATTTTGTTACAATCCGGTAGCCCATGCCCTTAGGCAAATGCCCAACCAAGGTATTAATATTATGGTTTAAGCGTTTGCGGTCTATCACCAAGGTTGGTGTGGCAATGCCAGCTTCAATCAGTGCATTTTGCATGGACAGAAAATACGGTGCACGCGGTCCGCTCTGATCATGGGGTTTGTTCAAGAGTGTTACTGTTCCTAAAATACCAGCCCCCCCCAAAAGGAGGGTGCGACGAGAAAGATTAGCCATCAAAATTCTCCCCAAATATTTTAGCAAGATGTGGGTTCAAAAACCGCCCATTAGGGTCGAGCTCTCGCCGTATTTCATTGAAATGATCAAACTCAGGGTAAAGTGCCGCAAAATCTGATTTTCCAAGAGAATGATGCTTACCCCAATGTGGCCGGCCACCAGCAGCCAGAAACACAGGCTCAAAATCCGAATAGAAATAGTCATAGCGCTCATCGACAGCCGCATGAATCGCGATCGAGGATCGTGGTCCACCATTGAATGGGCTCAGCCACGCGGTATCTGCCGCAATATGGCGATATTCAACGGGGAAAAAAGCATCCTTGCGATGGTCCATCATCTTGATGATCTTCCGGAGTGTGGCGACACCATTCTCCCGTGGGATGTGGTATTCCATCTCGTTGAATCTGGTTGGGCGCGTGTTCGAGAGCAATTCCCATGACGCGTCACTTGAGTCTTCTATGACCCCCGCTGAGATTGCCGATCGCGCAATTCTCTGGCGCAACCATGGAAACCAGCCAAATGTGTCGCGAAGCTCTTTCAAGCTTTCGAGCGATTCATCGTCTTCGCTCTCACCTCGCCCTGTAATCGGACCATCGTGCACGTCGTGGATGAGCCACGCAACCATCCCGGTGCTAGGCAAGTAAAAGAATTCGAAGTTACGGTGAGCCTCAGCCAAGGTTTCAACGCGCTTTAGGAACGGTTCAACCGGCTCGATCGTGAGTTGCCGATGCAGATTGAACGCGGGAACCGTGCGGAGCGTGTACTGTGTGATAATGCCCAGCGCGCCGAGGGAAACCTTGCCCGCAGCAAATAGATCAGCATTGTTGTCGGCAGATACATCAAGAAGTTCGCCCGCTGCCGTTACCATGCGAAAGCTTTCAATATAATCGTGTATGGCGGTCAGGCGATTGCCGGTTCCGTGCGTGGCGGTGGAAAAGGAGCCTGCCAATGTCTGGACATCAACATCCGGCAAGTTAGGAAATGCCCGCCCCTTATCATCAAGGTCAGCCGCCGCATGAAACAAGCGCGTCCCCGCACCAAATGTGGCCAGCCCCGTGGCATCATCATAGCGATAAAGGCCCGCCATCGCGCTGACATCGACCATGGTATCTTCGCATGGGGCAAGCCCAGTAAAAGAATGCCCACTGCCAACTGGTCTGATCCGGCCAGATGTGCTTTGCAATACATCCACCAAATCTTTCTCATTTAATGGAAAATTGATCTCGCGGGGGGTCGCGAACTGGCTACCAGACCAGTTCATCCAACTGGTTTTTCCTTCGGGCGCATCTGGAA
>WGBT01000109.1 GCA_015494185.1 Hyphomicrobiales bacterium
ATCACACAAATAAAGGGCCTCGGGCTGAGCCGCACGCACGAGATCCACCGCTTCAGCGGCAAATGCCACATGTTCCGGCATCGGCAGAAACCCTGTAAAGACGGCATCGACTTCCTCGAGCCAATCATTGAATTCCAAAGCCTCCAGCATCGGACGCAGTTGCGCCGGTTTCATTCTCGCTCCGGCAAAATGAGCATGGCCATGATGGTTCGATAAAACGATGCTTGGCAAAGACCAAACTTCGAGCCCCAGCCGTTGCAGCGCAAATTGGGCAGCCGTGGCGCCGACACTGCCCCGGATAATCTGCGATGAAATCAATAAAACCTTTTTCATCATTTTCACTCTTGCCACTTCACGCTTACCTACGCCGATAGGAACGCCACACGGCCTGCTCTTAATGCTCTTAAACTAATATGGGATTGCAGGACGATCCCACAGCGCCAATGCCACCGCGCTGTTCGCCCTATCAACATTTCAGACCTGCTCATAAAGTCATCACCAAAGCCGCCGCCCCTGAAGGGTATCGTTTCATAATGCTATGATTTTGTGGTCTTTTGATGAAGTTTTCTGGGCACCGCATACCATGCGGCCTTCTTCGCCTTGCACAATCAAGAGGTACGGCATCCATTCAAGACAAGAATTGAGTGAAACTTTTTTAGAAATATATTCATATATTTTGAAATAAACATGGCAATAGCAGAAATCTTCTCTAAACAAACCGCTTACTGCTGAAATGCGTTGGCGGGATAGAGAACTTATTCAAGGTTTCACAACGTGTTTTTTGTAACCATTGTTAAAAATTCGTGAAACTTGAGCCGCTTGTTTCCGTATTATAGTCAACCCTGTGGTTTACCGAATCACATGAACATGAATGGGGAATGGGAACATCAGCATTGGTCTTGAGAGGGAACGGTCAAACAGCCCAAACCACTGTCATTTCAAATCACAAATCAATCGCAAAATGACGGGGATGAAAGGCGGCTGAAGACCGCAAAAGCGAAAATGGCACGAAAATATTTTGGAACGGATGGAATCCGTGGATTGGCGAATTCAGGCGCCATGACGTCGGAAGTCGCCATGAAAGTCGGCATGGCGGCAGGCTCTTTGTTCACCAATGGCCATCACCGGCACCGCGTCGTCATCGGCAAGGATACCAGATTGTCAGGCTATATGCTCGAATCGGCCCTCGTGACCGGTTTTACCGCCGTGGGCATGGACGTCTTACAGCTTGGCCCTATGCCCACTCCGGCCGTGGCGATGTTGACCCGTTCGCTGCGGGCCGATTTGGGGGTGATGATTTCCGCTTCGCACAATCCCTATAGCGACAACGGGATCAAACTGTTTGGTCCTGACGGCTATAAATTGTCCGATGAGACCGAGCTGGCCATTGAAAAACTCATCGATAGCGACAGTTCCGATCTGTTGGTGGGGACCGATAAGCTGGGCCGCGCCAAGCGGATCAAGAGCACCGCTGCCCGCTATGTTGAATTCGCCAAACGGACCCTTCCCCGGAATATCCAATTCGACGGGATTCGTGTGGTCATCGATTGCGCCAATGGCGCCGCCTACAAGGTGGCCCCTGAAGCCTTGTGGGAAATGGGCGCGGAAGTCATTGCAATCGGGGTTGAGCCAAACGGCTTCAATATCAACAAAGATTGTGGCTCAACGGAACCTGAAGCGTTGTGCCACAAAGTCCGGGAGATGCGCGCCGATATTGGTATCGCCCTCGATGGTGATGCCGACCGGGTCCTGATTGCCGATGAAAACGGCCGCATCATCGATGGTGACCAGATCATGGCCGTGGTTGCTGAAAGTTGGCTCGAGCGGGGTCAATTGACCGCCGGGGGAGTTGTGGCCACCATCATGTCCAATCTGGGCCTTGAGCGCTATCTTGCTTCGCTGAAACTGTCGATGCCGCGCACCGACGTGGGCGACCGCTACGTGGTCGAACATATGCGCAAACATGGTTATAATGTCGGCGGGGAGCAATCGGGACACATCATCTTGTCCGACTTCACCACCACCGGCGATGGTTTGGTAACTGCCATGCAGATTCTGGCTGTCGTCGTCAACAGCGGCAAACCGGTCAGCGAAGTTTGCAACCGCTTCGATCCGGTGCCGCAATTCATGGAAAACGTACGTTACTCCGTGCCCCGCCCTCTTGAGAAGAAACGGGTACGCGAAGCCATCAAGGAAGGGCGCTCACGGCTTGGCAATACCGGCCGTCTGGTCATTCGCCCCTCTGGCACCGAACCGGTGATCCGGATCATGGGGGAAGGCGATGATGAAAAGCTAGTCCGCAGCGTCGTCAAAGATATCGCTGCCGTGGTGCAGGAAATCGCCGCTTAGAAATCCTTTGCGGGGGGCGTCCCCTCCCCCCACATTTCCATCAGAATGATTGGAACGCCGGCTGGCACAACCGTCGTGTGCTCACGAAAAATTCATTGTCGCAGCTCCCTGCCGCCCGATAAAATGTTCTCGTGATGAACACCAATTTTTCAATCATTCTCAAGGTTTTTTCAATGATTCTCAAGACGATGAAACGGCCGGCCGTGGCCGTCTTTTGGGCTGGTGCTGTGGCGGTGGCCTTCTTGCTCTCGGTTGGTTTGTGGGTAAGCTCTTCCAAAACCGTTCAGGCTGAAGAGATCACCATGTACAAAAATGTTGGCTGTCAATGTTGCTCAAGATGGGCCGAACGCTTGAAGGCCAAGGGGCACAAGGTCATCGAAAAAGCCGTTAACGACCTCGATGCCATCAAGAAACAGTTCAACATCAAAGAAAAATTTCAGGGCTGTCACACTGCGGTCGTTGATGGCTATATCATCGAAGGCCACGTGCCCGTCAAAGAAATTGACCGCCTCTTGAAACAACGCCCCAAAGCCAAGGGACTGACCGTTCCAGGCATGCCCATGGGATCCGAAGGCATGGAAGTGCCCGGCGAAACCCCGGATAAATACACCGTTTTTCTCATGAAAAAAGACGGCACAGCAGAAGTCTGGGCGGAATATTGAAAAAATCCCGCTGAACAATCCCCACATTTTGAACGATGGGCTTGAGCTTCCCGTTGGCGGAACCTCTATGGTTTCCAGAAGGTCTGGAAAGGAATCAACCCAAGAGGAGGAGGCGATTAATGCCCAAACTATCACGGCGTTCATTATTGAGAAATAGTGGCGCTTATGTGCTGGCGGTTTCAGCTGGCGCCATGGCACTGCCCAACAGTGCGGCGGCAAAAGTCAGTAAACGCGAAGCTGGGTATCAGCCACGCCCACGGGGACGGCAAAGCTGCATGAATTGCAAATTTTTCCGACATGGATGCCGCGGCGCCAACTGTACCGTTGTCGCCGGGCGCGTCAGCCCCATGGGCTGGTGCCAATTATGGGCCAGATAAGCGCCCCTGGCTTTTGAACAGAGCACAGCTCTATTAACACTTTATTCAACGATGAAAGGATGAGAAAATGAGTGCAACCAAAAATATTCTTGCCGCTGTGGCCTTCATTTCAGCAAGTCTTATCGCAACGGCGCCCGTCTCTGCCCGGGGTGGCATGGGCGGCGGCGGCATGGGTGGTATGGGCGGCATGGGCAGCAGCATGGGCGGCGGCGGTATGGGCGGTATGATGACGGGCCCAAGCCAAATGGGCTCATCCTATGGCGGAATGATGGGCGGCTCCACCATGGGCCCGCAAAACGC
>WGBT01000110.1 GCA_015494185.1 Hyphomicrobiales bacterium
GACAGCCGATGCGGCGAAGCGGATCAAGCTTCACAAGCCTCGCACCACGCCACGGATGTTGCGGCCTTATCAACAACTCAACGGTTTTGGTGAACTCAGCCCGCCGAGTGCCCAGGCATTGGCGATCAGGGCCGATGCCTTGACCAAGACCAAGCCCGGACCAAGCCATCCGCCGGGTTATTACGGGCCGCCTGATTCGGTTCGTGCTTTCAATCTGATCACAGCGAAAACCAAATTGGCGGGTTTTTCGGCCAAGGGGTATGGAGTGCGTGTCAAATATTTCACGGCCAGTGGTTCGGCCAATTTGCAGCCGTGGTTGTTGCTGGCGGCCTTTTTCTTGTTGCTGGCCGACAGTCTTCTGACCCTGATCATGTCGGCTAAGCTGGAACATCTCTGGCGGCCCCGGCTGGCCGCAGCAGGAGGGGGGAGGGCTGTGTTCTATGGGATGCTGGCAGGGGCTGGGCTTGCCATTGGGGGGGTGTTGCCTCATAGCTTGCCCGTTCAAGCTCAAATCGTTCAAGCCCAAACGATGGAAGCCGTGAACGCAGGCCGAGCTGAGCAAAGCCCGGCCCAGCAAGCTGCGGCCGATCGTTTCGCTTTGAAAGCGGCAACGCGCACCAGGCTTGCCTATGTCATCACAGGCGATCCCGAAATCGACCGGATCAGTTATCGCGGTCTGGTGGGGTTGAGCCGGATTTTGACAGCCCGAACCGCCTTTGAGCCGGGGGAACCGATTGGGGTCCATTTGGACCGTGATGAGCTGGCGTTTTTTCCCTTGCTTTATTGGCCGGTGCGGGTCGATGGGCCTGAGCCTTCGGCGGCGACATTGGCGCGGGTTGATGCCTATATGAAAAATGGTGGCATGATCTTGTTCGATTCCCGGGATCAACAACAGGTCTTGGGGCCTGGGTTCAAGCCGCCGGGGCAACGGGCCTTGCAGAAAATTTTGCGCCGGTTGGATCTGCCGCGGCTCGAACCGGTTCCTGACCGGCATGTGGTCAGCCGCTCATTTTATTTGCTGAAAGATTTTCCCGGCCGTTGGAAGGGGGGCACCTTATGGGTGGAAGCCCGGCCCGATGAGCAGGCGCGGAAATATCAGCAAAGAGATCAGTCCGACGGGGTCAGCGCGATTCTGATCACTTCCAATGATATGGCCGGGGCCTGGGCTGTGGATGAAAACGGCGCGCCGCTGCTTGCCGTGGTGCCGGGGGGGCATGTGCAGCGCGAATATGCCTATCGTGCCGGCGTCAATATTGTGATGTATGCCTTGACCGGAAATTATAAGGCGGACCAGGTGCATTTGCCCGCCCTTTTGGAACGGCTTGGCCAATAGGAGAGCGTAATAATTTGACATGTGAAAGCAAGCGGTAATCTTTTGCCGAAAGTGTCAGTTTCGTCCTGAAGCTGCGGGGATTATGGTATGTGTATGAGGAAAACCAGCGCTTTTGCTATCAGTCCAGCCGGTCCGCCGCGTCATGCAACAGTCCCTGACCTTCATGCGCATACCGTTCAATTTTTGAGAAAATTTCAAAGGAATAGGAAAAACATAAACGGTCGATGTCAATACCTTCGGTATCAAGTGTCGATTTTCACGGATAAAAGGGGCTGATGACAAGATGACAAAAGGTGATGATGCAAAAGCGGCCATCCTGGCCATCATAGCCATCATAGATAGAGCGTGGATAGCAAGGTTCAAGCATAGGCAGATCAATCATAGGCGAGCGAATCGCCAGGAGAGGGCATGAACTGGACGATTGAATTTGCGCCATTTATGGGGTGGCCGTTTTACTGGGCATTGGTTCTTCTGGCCAGCCTTGTCATGTTGGCGGTGCTTTGGGGCGGCGGGCGTGGTCGTGTGTTGCGGGTGATCGCGCTCGCAGCGTTGGTTTTCGCGCTGGCCAATCCGGTGCTGCGGAAGGAACAACGTCGGCCGCTGCCCAATGTCGTTCTGGTTGTCGTTGATCAAAGTGACAGTCAGAAATTGACGGGGCGTTTGCCGCTGACCGAGCAGGTCCGTTCGGAGCTGGCACGCAAATTTGCCGCTATTCCCAATCTGCAAGTGCGCTGGATCACCGCTGCAAAACCTGCGCCTGAGAGTGGTGAAGGCACGGCGCTTTTTGCTGCCGTCAACCGCGGTCTGTCACATATTCCAGCGGATCGTTTGGCGGCGGTTGTCATGGTGACCGACGGGCAGGTTCACGATGTGCCTGCCAAGGTGCATTCCTTAGGGATCAAGGCGCCGTTGCATGGAATTATTACCGGCCGCAAGGGCGAAACCGACCGGCGGATCGAGGTTCTTAAAGCGCCGCGCTATGGTTTGGTCGGCTCGGTTGGCAAGGCGCGTCTACGGGTTTCCAGCAGTGGCGGTATGCAAGGGGGGAAGGCGCGTGATCTGCGGCCTGCCAAGATCAACATCATCCGTGAAGGGCGCAAGCTTGAAACGCGCATCGTTGAGGTTGATCAAAGCTTCGAAATCGACATTCCTTTTCCTCATGCGGGAACCAATATTGTCGAGGTCGAACTTGCCCCTGTGGCCGATGAGTTGACCGAGGCCAACAACCGCGCGGTGATCGTGGCGGAGGGGGTGCGGGAAAATCTGCGGGTTTTGCTGGTTTCCGGGGAGCCGCATCCCGGCGAGCGGACCTGGCGGAATTTGCTCAAATCCGATGCCGCCGTCGATCTGGTGCATTTCACGATCCTCAGGCCGCCCCGCAAACAGGATGGCACGCCTATTCATCAATTGTCACTGATTGCCTTTCCCACCCGGGAGCTGTTTTCCGAAAAGCTTGAGGATTTCGACCTGATCATCTTTGACCGTTATAAGCGCCGTGGCGTGTTGCCGTTGTTTTATTTCGACAATATTGCGGAATATGTCCGGAAGGGGGGGGCTATTTTGGTGGCGGCAGGGGAGGCGTTTGCCGGCCCTCGTTCGCTGGCGCAAACGCCATTGGCGCAAATCCTGCCGGCCAGCCCAACCGGGCGGATGACCGAAGTGCCTTACCGGGCCCGCACCACCAAGGAAGGCTGGCGTCATCCGGTGACCCGGTCGTTACCGGGGGCGGGAGATGAACGAACCGGGCCACAATGGGGCCGTTGGCTGCGGATCATCGATGCGGAATATCACAGCGGGCGGCGATTGCTGCGTGGACCGGATGACAAGCCCTTGCTGATCTTGGACCGGGTCGGCAAGGGCCGGGTGGCGATGTTACTATCGGACCATGCCTGGTTGTGGGCGCGGAAGTATGATGGGGGGGGACCGTTTAACGACTTGTTCCGCCGGTTGTCCCATTGGTTGATGAAGGAGCCAGACCTTGAAGAAGAAGCCTTGACGGCCAAGGGACAGGGCGACAAGCTGGTGATCGAACGCCGCTCGATGAGCGACAGGGTTGCAGATGTCGAGGTTACCGGTCCGACGGGGCAGACGTCGAAAGTCAAACTCAAAAAGGTTTCCCCTGGGCTCTGGCGGGCTGCTGTCGAGGCTCCCATTGCCGGGATTTACCGGGTCAAGAGCGGCGCGCGGGAGGCGGCGGCCCATGTCGGCAAATTGTCACCGAAGGAGGTTGCCGCCATGACGGCGACCGATCAGCATTTACGGCCCATCGTCGAGGCCACGGGAGGGGGCATCTTCTGGGCGGCCGGCAAAGCGGAAGCTGGGAGGGACAAAGCAGGCGGTGGTAAAGCCGGAACGACGGCCAAGCTGCCACGAATTGCGCTGCTGCCCGGAGGCCAGCGGATGAGCGGCGAAGGCTGGCTTGGCTTGGCAGACCGCAAGG
>WGBT01000111.1 GCA_015494185.1 Hyphomicrobiales bacterium
CAGTACGATTTGGGGGGATTTAATGCCGCAATATCAGCGTTCCCCGGCCTTAAGCCCCCTGCCCTTGAGGAGGCGCACCGACAGATAACCTATGTCAATCATGAGTTACGGGTGAGGATAGATTTTTATTTGATGATAAAGGCCTCAAGGGAGGATAGCATTTTTTCCTATTTGTAAACGTCTGAGCCCAAGTTCACAGACACTGCCAGCTCCGTCCTTAACTTCCATGATGGAGACCTTCGCCTTTCCGGGTTGAACGCGGTGTGAGATCATTTTGGGACTGAGTGCGTGATAAAAATCGACGAAGTGTATCCACTTTTAGATTTTTATTGCGTTCTCAGGCGCGAAATGAGCCGCATCCGCGTCAATTCGGTTAAGTCCGACAATCTGCTAGTTAAGGGATTGGGATGTTGAGTCCCTCAAGCGTTGTCTGTCAGATCAAATGCCGATCTTTCATAATAGAACCCGCGACTATTAGAGCCGGTCTTTGAGGATGTTGGCAAGCGCCGCATCGCTCAAGGTCACGGGATTGGTCTTCATGCTGCTTTGTTTGCGCGCGGCTGCAATGAGGTCTGGAAAATCCGCCGCTGTCACACCATAGGCGGACAATTTGGGCATCGCAAACCGATCGGTCCACTGTTGCAGACATGCCACCAAAGCCTGGGCCTCTTCCTCGAGCGCGCCCCGCGCCTTGATCCCAAGCGCCTGCGCCGCCTTGGCATATTTCAGGCGGGCATCCTGATAGACATCCGGCTGTACTGCCATGGCGGCCAAATTTTCCCGTGTCACAGCGGCAACCAGGGTCCCGCAAACCAGCCCATGGGGGATTGGAAACAGCGCGCCAAGCGGCCCGGCCAGCCCATGCACTGCGCCCAATCCGGTTTGCGCCAGACAAATGCCCGACAGCAGCGAAGCATAGGCCATCTTCTCCCGCGCATGAGCCGCAGCACCTTTCGTTGTCACAAGCGCCTCCAGACCATCACGGACCGCCGCCAAGCCGGAAAGCGCCAGTGCATCGGTCAATGGATTGGCCCGCTTGGACAGGTACGATTCCAGCAATTGGGTCAGCGCATCCATGCCGTCTCCCGCCAAAATCTCTGGGGGACAGCCTTCCACCAGATCCGGATCGACAATCGCCCATTGGGCCACCAATGCCTCATCCCGGAAGGATTTCTTGAAGCCATCACGGCCAGACCGGCTCAACACCGCATTTTTCGTGGCCTCAGTGCCGGTTCCCGCCGTCGTCGGCACCGCGATGAACGGAACACTCGGCCCCCGATAGGGCAGCTCGGGCCCCACCCCTTCGAGAAAATCCATCACCGAATGATCGACACGCAACAGTCCCGCAACCGCCTTGGCGGCATCGAGGGTGCTGCCGCCCCCGATCCCCACCACCGCGGCAAAGTCCCGGTCTCGATGGGCGGCGGCAATGTTATCGACTTCTTCAGGGGTTGGCTCACCGCTTTCCCGCACCACAACGGTGCACTCGATCCCCTGCCCGGCAAGCTGGTCTTGCAATGCCGCCCAAACCGGCCGGATTGCCACCGACTTGCGGCCGATCACGAACAAAGCCTTCCGCCCAAAGCCGGCAAGGATTCCAGGCAACCGTTTGATTGCGCCGGAACCAAATTCAATGGCCGGCAGCCGGGCAATCGAAAATTCTTGGACCATCATGTCATTCCTTCCGTTGACGCATCTTGGCGCCGCAATGCCATATGCTTGAGGTGATAGTCCATCTCGAAACTCGCCGGCAAGGGCAAGGGGTGAGAAACCTGTAGCAGCCTGTCGGCCACCGCACGCGCCATGGCCTGGGCAATCCCAAGGGTGATCTTGAAACCGCCGGTTGCGACAAACACTGGTTGTCCCGGCACTTGACCGATCAGCGGATCTTTGGCGAAACAACGGGGCCGCACCCCTTGCCAAATCTCCCGCACAGTGGCCTGACGCAAGGGGGGACAAAGCTGCCGGGCTTTTTCGATTACCTGGGCCAGGCTGCGCCGATAGGGCGGCTTTTTCGACAGCTGAGCGAAATCGAGCGGCGATGCGGTGCTGCCCACAGCGACCAGCCCTTTGTTGGCATCATGCACAACGATATAAATGCCATCATCAAAAATCACCGGCGCATTGGGGGCAAGGCTGACTGAGGGGTCAAGCCCCAGCAACGCCACTTCGCCGGCAACCCCGCCTCCCAATGGCTCTCCCACATAAGGCTGCAGTAGGGCAAAACTGTCATAACCTGCAGCAATCACCAAATGGCCCGCTCGAAGGAGCTCCCCTTTGTCCAATCGGGCAAGCTTTGCATGGGGATCAAATGCCATCAGCCGGCGGCCAAAATAGCAGGTGACCGAGCTTGGCAAGGCAGCCGCAAGCGCCTGACAATAAGCCCGCGGGCGGAGCCTTGCGGTCAGCGTTTCATTGGCAAGGCCAAGGGGGGCGTGCACGGGATCGAACCAGTCAGGATCGTCATCCGCCGCCAAGTGCCGGTAACGCGGTGCGCCAGGACCCGTTCCCCAAACAGTTCGATGATTCTTGATATGGGCCTTGGTTTGCCGCAAGAAGCCGGGCCGCCTAATCGGTGAAATGCGCCCGCAACGCCGATAGCCGATAGCGATGCCGGTGCGTTCTTCAAGCCAACGCATTTGCCGCGGCAAGGCTTGCAGGGCTTCAAACTGAAATTGCTTTTTGTCATTCCAACCCGACGGCATATGGGGCAAAAGTGCTCCCAAAATGCCGCCGCTGGCCTCCCGCCCCGGCCCTTTCGGATCAACAAGGGCCACCGATAGCCCAGCCCGCGCCAATTCAATGGCGCTCCATAAGCCCACCACGCCAGCCCCTGCCACAATGACATCAAATGGACCCAATGCCGGAGTAAGCTTACAGACAGTTGGAACAGGCATGCAAAATCATGTGATCGAAATCAAAAAGAATGCTGTGCTAAATGGGAATTTAGCAACAGCATCAAGTTCAGGGGACGAAAAGTGCCGGGCGAGATGGGGGGAGTGGGGGAATGCCCGGGCACTCTTCTGGGAACACGAACGAATAAAGGGAAATAACCTACCGATCAATAGTGGTCTATCGGTTGC
>WGBT01000112.1 GCA_015494185.1 Hyphomicrobiales bacterium
CTTGGTAAATCGGTACGGTGCCGATTGGCACCGGTGAATTGCGGATGATCCATTCCCGGGTGGTGTGGATATTGCGCCCGGTGGAGAGATCCATCACCGTGTCAGCGCCCCAGCGGATGGCCCAGACCATCTTTTCAACTTCCTCCTCCACCGAAGAGGTGATGGCGGAATTGCCGATATTGGCATTGATTTTGACCAGAAAATTCCGGCCGATGATCATCGGCTCGGTTTCAGGGTGGTTGATATTGGCGGGAATGATGGCACGCCCGGCCGCCACTTCGGCGCGGACGAATTCCGGGGTGATCAGCGGTGGAATGGCGGCGCCAAAACTTTCCCCATCGGCGATTTTTTCGGCTGCCTTCTCAGCAGCAAGACGCCGGCCGAGATTTTCCCGCGTGGCAACATAGATCATTTCTTCGGTAATGATGCCTGCACGTGCCAATTCCAGCTGGGTGAGCGGCGCCCCATCGACACCGCGCATGGGCTGATGGGTTATCGGGAACGGCCGGGCCTTATGGCGGCTGCTGACATTGCCATCGTCTTCCGGCTTGACGGGACGGCCTTGATAGGTTTCCACAGCACGCTTTTCAATCCACTGTTGCCGCAGCCGCGGCAGCCCTTTGTTGACATCGATCGTGACATCTGGGTCGGTATAAGGGCCTGAAGTATCATAAACCCGCAAGGCTGGCTCACCTTCACTCAGCTGGATTTCCCGCACCGGCACCGTGAAACTTTGGCCTTCCGGGCGGATATGAAGCTTGCGTGAGGCTGGCAGCGGCCCGGTGGTCACTTCCGGTTGTTTCAAATCCTTGTCATGAATGTTCACGTTCCAGCTCCCATTTTGTCGTTATACCAGCATGTCAGCAGGGATTGGCAAATGTCATTGGCGAAGCCAGCGTCAAATTCGCCGTTTGGCTGCAAAACAGCAGTTCCCGTTCATATTCAGACAGTTCAGATAGATCCGGCATGTTGGCGGTGAGGATGAAGAGGCTTGATGGGGCATGTATGACAATATATATGGCCCGTCCCTCCGCCAGCATGATCTGGATCAGGTTAAAAGGGTTCCACCCGATGGTCACAGATTGGCCGTTATGGTTAGGCGTTAATCTGTATTATCAGCCCCCAATCTGTGCCACCTTGGGTGATCTCAGCCGGTCATGATCGATGCAACGCTATCGATGCTATCGATTTGACGCACCGGCACCCCTCGGCCCTTTCAGCGCTTAGCATGACCTGCAAATGTGATGAATGCAAGGTTTTTCAGAGCCTTTGGGCGGCTTTGAGGGAGAAGGATTAGATGTGATGGCTGTGGCTGCAGCGCAACAGTTGCGAAGGAACCAGGCCCACCACCAGCTTGAGAGTATTTTAAAGCTGGTGAAACATTCATATAATTTCATATAATCGTTCAACACTTTTTGGGGCTGGCAAGATATGATGGGGCGGCAGGAGGCTTGATGCGAACACGCACGATACTCATGGCGCTGGTATGCCTTGGTCTGATGGTCGAGATCGGCTTGGCCCAAAAAGTGCGCCCGGCCCGCTGGGTGAAATATTACGACTCTCAATATGGGCTGTCCTTTCTTTATCCCGCCAGCATTTTTGAGCCGCTTGAACCGAGCGGTTTCGACATGCTTGACGCGGATGAGGGAGAAGGCCAAGGGGTGCAATTGATTTCACGCGATGGCGAGGCGCGGATTTGGGCCTGGGGCGCGTTGAATTCAAAAAATTTGTCTTTGAAAGAGTATAAACACCTTATTCGTGATAAAGCCAAACGGATCGGCACCGTGACCTATCAGCCCAATGGCGACAATTGGTTCGCCCTTTCGGGCTACAAAGGCGATCTCATTTTCTACCGCAAGGTGATCATGTCTTGTCACGGCTATGTCATCAATAGCTTACATATTGAATTCCCGAAAAATAGGCGTAGACTTTATGAACCCATCGTCGAGCATATGGAAAACTATTTTCGTACCGGGCGGGGCTATTACACACCTGTAGACTGCTAGCTTTCCAAGTCTAAAGGGAAAATCCTTTTCCAAGTCTGAGGATCAAGCTGCCTCCTGTTCATGACGTCATGTCAATTTCAAGGCGTGAAAGAAACAGCATTCGCACGCACTTGATCTACTTGATCTCATGATCGGGGATTGAAGGTCTGTTTGGTTGGCAGGATTTCAGAAAAGTTGCTTGTATTTGTGGTCGTCACAGCCATGGAATTGCCAATATGAAAGCATCGGATTTATTGGTACGCGCTCTCGAGCTGGAAGGTGTCGAATATGTTTTCGCACTGCCGGGAGAAGAAAATCTCGACATTTTAGAGTCGCTGCGCCAATCCAAACAAATCAAGCTGATCGTGACCCGCCATGAACAGGGGGCGGGTTTTATGGCTGCTGTTTATGGGCGTCTGACCGGCAAACCCGGGGTGTGCATGGCCACCCTTGGCCCCGGTGCGACCAATCTCGTCACTCCAGCCGCCTATGCGTCGTTGGGGGCGTTTCCGATGCTGATGATCACCGGCCAAAAGCCCATCAAAAGTTCCAAACAAGGGCGTTTTCAAATCGTCGATGTGGTGCGCCTGTTTGAACCGATCACCAAACTGAGCCGCCAGATCGTACACGGGAATACGATCCCGGCAAATCTGCGGGAGGCGTTTCGGCTGGCCGAAGAAGAACGGCCCGGCCCGGTCTTGTTGGAGATTCCGGAAGATATTGCCGAGGAGGAAACCGACAGCCCCCTGATCGAGCCGCATCCGCGGCTTTATGCTTCTGCCGGCAGCGGTATTCTGGACAAGGCCGCCGCCATGGTGCGCGAGGCCAAATATCCTCTGGTATTGGTGGGGGCTGGAGCCAACCGCTCCCTTGTTCGCGAATCCTTGACTGAATTTATCGAGACCACGGGACTGCCCTTTTTCACCACCCAGATGGGCAAGGGCGTGGTCGATGGCCGATCAGATCACTATATCGGCACGGCCGCGCTTTCGGAAGGGGACTATGTTCATTGCGCCGTCGATCATGCCGATCTGATTATCAATATTGGCCATGACGTGATTGAAAAACCGCCCTTTTTGATGACACCTGGCGGCAAGAAGGTGATCCATGTCAATTTCAAGGCGGCGCAGGTCGATCAGGTCTATTTTCCGCAACTGGAAGTCATTGGCTGTTTGAGCACGTCAATTCGCAATCTTGGGAAGCGGTTGGGGCGTGTCGATCATGATCTGAGCTATTTCTGGCGGGTTCGTGATGAAGTCAATAAACATATCACCGACAAGCAAGACGATCCGCGTTTTCCTCTGCTGCCGCAGCGCATCGTGGGGGATGTCCGCAAAGTGATGGGAGAGCGGGACATCATCGCGCTGGACAATGGGATGTTCAAGCTCTGGTTTGCGCGCAATTATCGCGCCTATCATCCCAATACCATCCTGTTGGACAACGCCTTGGCCACCATGGGGGCGGGCCTGCCTTCAGCGATGATGGCGGCCATGCTTTATCCTGATCGCCGCGTGATGGCGATTTGCGGCGATGGCGGGTTCATGATGAACAGTCAGGAGTTGGAAACCGCTGTCCGGCTTGGTCTCAATCTGGTTGTTCTGGTGCTCAAAGACGGCGCTTTTGGCATGATCCGCTGGAAGCAGGACAAGATGGGCTTTCCGGATTGGGGGTTGGAATTCGGCAATCCGGATTTCGTCCAATATGCGTGTAGTTATGGGGCTGTCGGTCATCGCATCACCCGTACCGAAGATTTCATCCCGGTCATCGATCAGGCTTTTGCGGCCGGTGGCGTGCATCTCATTGATGTGCCTGTTGATTATTCGGAAAATGAAAAAGTGTTGACCGAGGAATTGGCCGAACTGGTCTGCCAAATCTAAACGGCCGTCAGGAGGGGCTGCTGCCAACAAGAACGATGACCGATGGATGTCCGCAGCCAATGAGGCGGCAAAGCTCGTGCCATGGCAATCATCATTCCGTGTGCGGTTGTTTTTTGGGCTTCCCAAGCCCCCCAGCTTTGGCTAGTGTGAACAGGCAGAGTTGCCAGCAACCAACAGAATATTGCTGATTTAGAGTTGAAGGGGAGAGGAAGAGTTATGAGAAAAATAACAAGCGCGATCACCGTTGCCGCCTTGGGGGCGCTGGTGTCATGGGGCAGTGCCGATGTGAGGGCCGAAGAAACCGCAGCCAAAGACAAGGCGAAGTCTTCCGAAACACAGGCAAAGGTGACGAATGCGTTCAAGGAGTATCAGAAAGTTCTCGAAAAACTCCGTAAGGAGATGAAAAACTTCACCCCGAATATGGTCCAGCCCGAGGTGTCGCCGGAAGCCAAGCAGAATATGATGCGCACCATGATGTCGATGTCACCGCTTGGCTTGCGGCAAATGATCGGCATGATGGCGCTCAAACGCAAGGTTGAAGAAGGGATCACTTTTGATGAAGTCATCGAATCCATGAAGACCCGCGCCAACCAGGTGAATATGAAACTCGTTGGGCACAATGTGCCTTATAAGCTGTTGCGCCAGATTTATGATCCGAAAAGCCCGCGGATGGAAATCCTGTCCTTTTGCGATATGATCACATTGCGCCAGATCGTGGATGTGGTGCCGGAATTCATCATCTTTCTGCCCTGCCGGATTGCGGTTTTGGAAGATGCCAAAGGCGATATCTGGCTGATCACGCTGGATTGGGATGTCAACTGGCTTGGCAAGGATGAGGAAGGTAAAGTGCCATTTCTAACCGACACGCTGGCAGAGCGGGCTCGCAAGGTCAATAAAGCGATCAAGAGTATCATGGATGCAGGGGCGACCGGCGATCTGTAAGCCTGGAAGGCAATTTTCCTGACGCCTCAAATTCTTCTTGGATCAAGGCGGGCCATCGATGATGACTTGCCAGTCTAACCCAGCTGGTTGGGCTGGCAAGTTTTAGTGAAAAAATCGATACCGCCCTGAAGGAAGCGCTGAATAACCAACCGATCTTGTTGCCGTCCCTTGGCCTCCCGCCCATTTTCCGCAGCGGCCATATATTAGGTAGGCAGCAGCGGGTTCAGGAATGTATTGTATTTAGGATGTTCCTTAACAGACCGCGTCAGATCCGTCCTTGGATTCCATGGCAAGCGTTTTTGCATTTTCGACAGGTTTGTCACGGGCCGTCATTTTTAAGCCCCCGTCGTGCCGGTCGCCTGCGGGGTTCCCGCCACTCCACGCTCGCTTGTTTTAAGCCCCCGTCGTGCCGGTCGCCTGCGGGGCGCCCGCCACTCCACGTTCGCTTGTTTTAAGCCCCCGTCGTGCCGAGAAGCCTCGGTGGCATCACCGCACTCCACGTTCGCTTGTTTGCGGCTGCGAAGCGGTTTCACTCTTGACAAACTTGTCGAAAATGCCAGTGTCTCACCATGGAATCTAAGGACAGGTCTGGAC
>WGBT01000113.1 GCA_015494185.1 Hyphomicrobiales bacterium
AGTTGCTTCATGAATTGAACAGTATGCGAACGAGAGTCAGCGACCGTTTACATTCTTGTATGCGTTCAGACAGAGCTACCCTCTCCCTATACGGATCAGTAGCCCTCAGAGCCATCCTTCCGGTGAAAAGGAAGCGAGCTGCTGCCTCATACGGAAGGGCTTTATCATTGACCGCTGATCTTTTCTGTATCACATCAGCGGCCCCTTTGGTTATTGCGGGCAAGGTGTGCAGGGATTAGTGAGACAGGCGGGGCGGGGTTTCACCTTCCGTAATTTCCGCCGCTGCTCTGCGGTGAGGAACTGCCCGCGCCAAATGCCGCGCTTGCCAAGCCGGGCGCTTTTTTCCGCCCCGGTATAGGCCAGCGAATATTTCCGATAGGCATAGGCCCAGCCATTTTTGACCATCCATTCGTTGAGATTTTCACCATCGGCAAAACAATGGGCCAGTGGCCGCTTTTTCGTCGTCCGGCCCTGAACCCGGCAGGTCACGGTTTTGCCTTTCAGCTTGCGTTGCAAGGCAGCTGCCGCCTCCCCGGCGCAATCCCAGGGCTCGCCGAGAAAACAACAGGCGTTGCGGCCTTCCAGACCATCGATGCCCTGAAGGCGAACCCGCATGCCCTGAATTTCGATGTCATCGGCATCAAAGGCGATCGCCTCCCCGGTGATCACGGCGGGAATATCGGCCGGCGCACGGGGCGTCATCGGCGCCTCCAGATACCAGGCATAAAGCGCAGCCCCTGCGGCCATCGATACTAAAATCACCAGCCCTTGCAAGAACCAAACTGGAACCGAAAAAGTGACCTTGCGCATAATTCTTACCAACGGCCTTTTTATCACCAACGGCCCTTGGCCTCGCTCTCGACTCTTATACCATTCCCTTTGATTGAGCGCCTTATTCGGCCCGTGTGCCCGCATCCGCGCCGCGGCTTTCCCCTGCACGGCGCCGAAAGAGCCCCGCCAATTCGCGAGGACTGGCGGCACCAGTGATCACCACCGCCAACAGATAAGCCACCAAGCCGCCGGTCACGAGGGCCGCAAGGGCCGCAGATTCAAGCCAGACGCTGCCATGATAAAGCCATGGCGCCAATGGTGTCTGCCCGAAATAAAGGGCCGCTCCCATCAACAGGCTGGCCAGCAAAATCCGGGGCAACCGGCGGCGGATATCGGCATTTCCTTCCCACAGCCCCCGGCGTTGCAACGTCCACCACAACAGGCCGGCATTGACCCAGCCTGAAAGCGTGGTCGCCAAGGCAATGCCCACATGGTGCAGATAGGGAAACAGCGCCAGCGACCCCGCAACATTGACAAGCATCGCCACAAAACCAAAATACATCGGCGTCTTGGTGTCTTCACGGGCGAAAAAGCCCGGCGAAAACACCTTGACCAGAACAAAGGCCGGCAACCCCCAGGCAAAAGCCTGCAAAGCCGCCGCAGTTGCGCGCGCCGCCTCAGCGGTGAAAGCGCCGCGCTCAAACAGCACCGAGATGATCGGCAAAGGCACCGCAAACAGGGCAATCGCGGCAGGCAAAGTCAGCAACAGGGAAAATTCCAGCGAACGGTTTTGGCTGTCATGGACCGCGGCCATATCCCCGGCCCGTAAACGGCGCGACAATTCCGGCAACAATACCACACCAATAGCAATGCCAATCACCCCCAATGGCAGTTGATAAAGCCGGTCGGCATAGTAAAGATAGCTGACTGCGCCGGCTTGCAGCGAGGCAATGATGGTGCCGATGAAAATATTGAGCTGGGTAATGCCGCCAGCAATCGCCCCCGGCACGCCGAGCGCCACCAGCCGCTTGATCCGGGGCGTCAACCGGGGCAGCCGCAACCGCAACCCCATCCCGGCCAGTTTCACGGCAATCATGACCACCAACAATTGCAACACGCCGGCAACGGCGACCCCCCAGGCCATCAATTTGGCGGCAGATGGTGAATCCCCCAGCCCCAGCCAGGCAATCAGCGCCAGCGTGGCGATGAACACGACGTTGAGCAAGATCGGCGCGGCGGCGGCGGCGGTAAAACGGTGCAGCGCATTGAGGACACCGGAAAGCAAGGCCATCAGCGAAATCAACAACAGATAGGGGAAAGTGATCCGGGTCAGCAGAACGGTCAGTGTGAATTTCTCTGGATCATCCTTAAACCCCGGGGCCAGGGCATAAACCAGCCAAGGCATGAAAATCTGAGCCAGCGCAATGAAGATCAGCAGGGTGAACAGCAACACGGACAGAGCTTCTTCGGCAAACCGGCGCGCCTCATCCCTCCCCGCACCTTCCAGCTC
>WGBT01000114.1 GCA_015494185.1 Hyphomicrobiales bacterium
CAATTGCCGCGCCTGATTGCGTGCGGTTGAGGTGATGGTAAATTCACGGTTCAATGTTGCCCCCAAATGCCCGATGAGAGCCGGGGCGGTATCAATGCCACAATGGAAATTGAGCGGGCGAAAAAGACGGTTATGTTGCCGGGCCCGTTTTTCCATTTGACTGTTGAAATGCGCGAATTTCCGAGCGAGCTCAAGAACCGCTGTGGCAGCATGATAAGTGTGATCTGGATCCGTGATTGGCGCGTTCCAAACTGCATCGACAGCATCGCCCTCGAAATGTTCAATCCAGCCGCGATATTCGAGAAAGGTTTTGTTGGTCATCCCAAACAATCGCGCTGCCGCCCGTGCGAAACGGCGTTCAAGATGTTGCCCAGAAGCTGAAAGATCAGGCATGCCGCGAATTTCAAAGTGCATGAAAGTAAGATGGGTCAGTTGCGGTTCAAAGGTTTGCCCTAGGGGCTGGCTTTGAACTTCCTCGATCAGGGCCGGTGCCAGCCGTCCGGTGAACAGTTGGGCGATTTCGGCCCGTTCTTTATGGCGCAGCCATTGCCGTTGCAAGATTGCTATGCTCACGGCAAAGCCAATCCCCAAGGCCGGATAAAGCGGGTCGAGCAATAGGCCGGAGCCTTCAAAACCAAGCCAGGAAAAGAACGCAAATCCACCGGCTATGGTGAAGGCCAGCAACAGACCTTGCAGGGGGCCTGAGATATAAACCAGGAAGGCGGCGAGAATGGCGGCAAGACACAACACGGCGATTTCAACAGCTGTGCCATAGGCCGGCCGGGTGACCGGGGCGCCGAGCAGAATTTGCGAGACCGCTTGCGCAGTGCGCTGAAGCGCTCCGTTTGCGTTTTCAGGCCCCCCAATCAACAAGATATGACCTTGCAGAGCCTTCAGGGGGGATTCACCGGCCAGAATTTTCCATGCCGGCAGCACCGGGATGGTTTTGTTGAAACCATCATATTGGCGGAGGCGCGCATGACGATCGAGCGGCACCCGGATATCCCCGATATTGAGTTGTAAATCATTGTAGAACAATGATGACCAGGGCCATTGCGCCCCCGCCCTCTGCAGCTCGAAATGCCCCACGCCTTGGGCACGGGCGACGACAGCGGCGGCCAGTTGCACATAAATCGTCGAACCGTCACGGTAAAGCAGAGGCAAACGCGATGGCAATGAAGGCACAGCGTGCCCCTGAGCAGACGGGGGATGAGCGCGGTTTATCAGAATGGCCGTGAAACGATGAGGGGACACTGCTGGTCTTTGCGCCAAAAATGCGCGGGTTTCAAGGGGGAGCAATTGAGTGATGAGCTTGCCTTTGAAAAGAACGTTGGCAGGTGTTGCTTGCGCGGGCTCAGCGGTTGAAAAGACCAAAGCGCCTGCAGGTTTGAGGGCAGGATGTAAGCCTGATTTTTTCAACTCGGTGATGAGAGGGGTGGCAACGGCTTGTAAGGCGGCCCGCTTTTCATCTGGTGCGAGCGTCACCAAACGTTTGATTTGCTCGGTGAGTTGAGCCGTTTCATTGCCAGGGGGAGGAATCGTCAAACCGATTGCGGCAGGATTGGCTTGCGCCAGTTTTTGCAAAAAACGGGTAAGGGTTGGCCCCGTCCAAGGCCAAGGTCCCATCCGCCGTTGGCTTTCGGAATCAATAGCAATGATCTTTACCGGAACCGTGGATTTGAGAGCTTTAGGGGCGAATTGTTGATAGCTGGCAAAAACATGATCGCGAAGCATGACTACAGCCACAGGATCCCAAAGCCGTAAGGCTACAACCGCGAGCAAAGACACTCCCAATAGGGCCGCAAACTGGATTGGCCGCCGGTATTGATTTGAAAAGCGTTGCCGGTCTTGCCCCCCAAACACGTTTTTGAACGGCTCGATGAACCGCTTCCCCCCGGTCTTGCTGCTGCCCATGCTCATTCCCCGCTGCCCCCGGTGCTGGAGCCTGTTGATAGAAGGACCCATTTTGCGAATCGCATAATTTTAGGGCAATCTTACAGCCAGGCCGGGCCGCAAACAAAGTGACAATTGGGACTGTGACGCTTTATCCCCACGTAAACTGTCACCGTCATATTATCCTTTTACAGTGATTTTTTATCCTTTGCCGGTGATTTTTTGCGCCCAATTTTGTGCCAATTCTTTCATGAAATCGCGGAAGCGGGCGGGTTCGGCTTCGATGAAAGGCAGCGGGCGAATGGTGTTGACGGCGGCCAGACCGATCCGGGCTGTTAAGGCGCCGTTCAAGATACCCTCCCCGAGCCGGGCGGACAGTTTGGCGCCGAGTTTTTGCCCAAGCAGCTGTTGAATGACGTCTTCGCCTAAGGACAAAGCGCCGGCGATGACCAGATTGGCAAACACCATCCGGGCCAACCGCAACAAGCCCCAAAATCCCGGATGGCCGCCATAAATCAGGGCAATATGCCGTATCAGGCGCAAATTTTCCGCGCCCACATAGACCACATCGAGCACCGCCATGGGGGAGATGGCGGTGACCACGGATACCCGTTGGGCGGTTTGGGCGATCAGGCTGCGGGCTTCGGCGTCAAGCGGCACGAGCAGGCTGCGTTCAGCCAAGGCTAGCCGCTCACGGGCACTCATGATCTCGCTTTCATGAGCGTGCAGTTCGTCGATACTCCAGGCGAGGGCTTTTTTGTCGGCTAACAGGGTTTTTAGCTGATCGCAGCTCTGTTTGGCTTTTGTGGAATCGTCATGGTTGAGCGCCGATTCGGCATCCCGGCGAATTGTTTCCAGATGACGCAGCCGCATAAGTGTCAAGATTTCCCGGGCGGTGATCACCAAGGCGGCCAGGATCAATAGGCTCAAAAGCCCTACCGCCAGCCATCCCAACAGGCCCTGGGCGGCAAAGAGTTGGGTGATGAAATGGGTAAACCACATGCCGATGGCCAGGGTGATCAGGCCGGTGAGCGCGGCAAAGAACACCGCGCCCCAACGAAAACCGTGGTAAACCGATGTGATCTGTTTCAGCCCCACCGGCCCGGTTTTGGCTGCAGGGGGCCATTCCGGCTCGCTTTCCGGTTCTGGCTTGGGAGCTGGAGCAGGTTCTGGCTGGGCGGCGGAAAGTGGCGCAGAGTGGGGGGCTTTTCCCGGAGCTTGCGGATTGTGCCATGTCAGGGCGGCGGCCTGTTGTTGGGCCTGTCGATCCACGGTCTGTGTGGGGGCTGTGGATGACGGAATGGGATGAAACACCCGCGGTGCCCGGCGCCGTGGCGGGACAGGCTCTTCACGGGACAGATCATTTTCAGGCCGCTCATTATGGGGGAGCTTATTTTCAGGCGTGTTGTTGTTGTTCTGGGTCACGGCAACTTGTCTCCCAACAGGAAGTGAAGCACCCGGTCGAGCCGGATATGGGGCAAGACGGCAATGCCGGTGGCCTGGTTGAAATGGGGGCGCGGCGGCTGAAAGCGGATGAAATTGAGCCCCAACCGGCTAATTTTCCGGGCCTCGTCATCACAACCGGCACAACCTTGGCGTAAAGCATAGTCTGGATTGGCGGGCAGGTCACCGGGAAAAATCACCACTTCGCTCTTGCCATCGAACACCTGATCTCCCAGCCGTTCGCCCGGTTCCGGGAGCCCTTGAATGCAATGCCAAACCTCCCCATCTTGCCGGGTTTCCACTTCGGTGGTGGTGCGCAGGGCGGCAATGGCAAATTTCTCGACCTCGGCGCCGCGATATTGGGCATGTTCGATCGCCCGTTCGGTGAGTTTGGCCAAAATCGCTTCGAGCCGTTCATGGCTTGTGTGGTGCAGCCGGTCCGCCTTGGTGGCCACAAAGGCCATCTTGTCGATGCGCGGTTGAAACAAGGCAGAAAGCCAAGTCTGTTTTCCCGGGCGGAAACAGGCCAAAATGCCGGACATGGCGCGTTGCAGATCTTGCACCGCTTCAGGTCCCGCGTTGAGCGCCCCCAAGGCGTCGACCAAGATCACCTGCCGGTCCAAGCGCATGAAATGATCGCGGAAAAACGGTTTGACGACATGGGTCTTGTAAGACTCGAAACGCCGCGCCATCATCGCCCAAAGGGAGCCGCGTGGGGCGCTGCCGGAGCCGGGCAGGTGCAATGGGGCAAAGGTCAGGGCGGGGGAGCCTTCCAAATCTCCCGGCATCAAGAAGCGGCCGGGCGGAATTGTCGAAAGGGCGAAGGAATCTTGCCGGCAAGCGGTGAGATAGGCTTTGAACAGGTCAGCCGCCTGCCGCGCGATTGCCTCATCTTGTGCTGCGGTTGGATCGATGCTCTTAGTGAATTGCCGCCAATCTTTGGATAGGACGGCGCGGTTTGGCTCCAGGCTCATTTGCCAGGTTTGACGGCTCCAGTCATCATAGCTTTGCGAAAGCAGCGGCAGGTCGAGCAACCATTCACCGGGATAATCGACTATATCGACATGCAACCGGTTGCTGCCAAAGGTGCGGTTGAGCAAGTCGTCAGGCTCATATTCCAAGGTCAACCGCAGTTGCGAAATATGCCGGGTGCCTTGCGGCCAGGTGGGGGCCGAATAAGGCGGCTGTCCGGTCAGCGCGGCAAGGTGATCTTCGAATTCGAACCTGGGCAGGGTGTCATCTGGTTGCGGTTCCAGATAGGCGGCTTTGAGACGGCCACTGGCGGCGGCGTCAAAAAACAACAGCCGCCCGCCATTGATCAGATTGTGCACCAGCGAGGTGATAAAGACGGTTTTGCCCGCCCGCGACAAGCCGGTGACCCCAAGCCGCAGCGCCGGGTTGCGCAACTGCCCCGCCAGCGTTTTGGCGTTACGGAAAAAATCGGCGGTATGATCCGTCAAATCGGAAAGTCTCACGAGGCGGACAACTCCTGCTGCTCAAAGGGCCAAGAACCTAAATCATGAAGTGAAGAATGAACCGATAATGGTCCGATATTGATCACAGACAGCAAAAAAGATAAAGACACAAGCGGCAGCATAACTATAACCACAGCTTATTGTGGGAAGTGAGGGGCCGGGCGCATGCAGGATTTTCAGCGATGGTCCCAACGAAAGTAAAACGGGAAGGATTGAAGCTATGACGATTGCGGTTGGCGACAGGTTGCCGGATGCCACTTTCAAAATCATGACTAGCGAGGGCCCTGCGGAAACCACGACGGCGGAAGTGTTCGCAGACAAGACCGTGGTGCTGTTTGCCGTGCCAGGCGCTTTTACCCCAACATGTCATCAGAAACATCTGCCGGGTTTTTTGGAACATTTACATGAATTCAAGGCCAAAGGGGTTGATCTGGTCGCCTGTACGGCGGTCAATGATGTTTTTGTGCTCGATGCCTGGGCGCATGCCAATGCAGCCGATGGCAAGATCGCCTTTTTGGCCGATGGCAATGCCGAATTCGCCAAAGCCCTTGGGCTTGATCTTGATGCCACCGGCTCGGGGTTGGGGATCCGCTCGAAACGTTATGCCATGCTTGTTGAAGATGGCATCGTGAAAATCCTCAATGTTGAGGAAGTGCCAAGTGTTGCGGAAAAAAGCAGTGCAGAAGCCTTGCTCAAGGCGATCTAGTGGCTCTGGGGCAGAGAAGATTTTGGGGGATGAGGTGGTGATGCCACGATTGAAAAACTTGTGAATTTAAGGAGTTGAGAACCATAGAAGAATTTTCTTCCCAAGTATTTGAAGATTAATCTTGAATTAATAATAGAATTTAGTGGCTTTTTGAGTAAAGTGACTTATTCATGTCTTCATGAGCATTGGGGGATGCTCATGATCGTAATGGTTGAACATCAGATTGGCTGCATTTGCCAGTCAGAACAGTTACAGTTTATGTGAGTCACTTAATGTCCCTCGAAGTCACGACAGACTTGAAGTCCAAACCGATCAAAGCCCAGGAGAAATCTGGCCAATCAGGTGAAACCTCGTCACCCGGTGGCCGTGTTCATGCCTCTCGCCGTCACGATCCAGCGAGTTTGACGGAGCCATCTGATCTTAATTTCAAGGCCAGCTATATTCTGACAATGTCATTGATCGAGCGGTTACATAAATTGCTGCTCGATGTCATCAAGGACGAGTTTGAGCGCTTGGGACGGTCGGATGTCAACAGTGTTCAGGCTTATTTGATCTATCATATTGGCGATGATGTCTTAAGCGCTGGTGAATTGCGGTCGCGAGGCTACTATCTAGGCTCCAATGTTTCTTATAATTTGAAGAAGCTCGTCAATGGCGGTTTTCTAAGTTATGAGCGTTCCAGCAAAGACCGCCGCTCGGTGCGCATTCGGTTGACCGAAAAAGGATTGGAAATCTGCCAAATTGTCGATCGGCTTTTCGCGCGGCATTTGCGCAGCCTCGAACAAGTTGGGGGGTTGGCCCCTGAGGATCTGAAACGGCTGAACCGATCGTTGCAGCAATTGGAACGCTTTTGGTCGGATCAAATTCGCTATCGGCTGTAATGACAAATAACGGTGCTTTGTGCCGTCACTTTGCGTTGAAAAACGAATCTCTCATCATCTTTTTGGGGGAAAGACCGGTTTGGGGCGGGCGCGTTACCTGGCGGGCTGGCGTTAATCCGCTCTTAAGAGTGTTTTCATTTTGCAAAACACTGTATA
>WGBT01000115.1 GCA_015494185.1 Hyphomicrobiales bacterium
AATTGTGGCTGGGCGGGAAGGTGATCTTTGGGTGAATGGGCTTTCGCCTGATGCGTTGACCGCCGGTGGAGACCGTTTGTCGAGTGCTGTGGGCATGACAACGCAAGAGCGTGAAAGGAAGAAGCCCCCAATTGGCCTTGCTCAAGGGCAGGGGTAGAGTACAATACGAAAAGCAGGAACCGATTGATTTTTGGATAAATTGTACGCAAAAACAAGAAGATAGAGTGAAAATCCGGTTCTGATGTGATCGAATTTTGCTTTAGAGGCTGGAAAATCCCCCACAGAGGCCCGAAAAGGATGCACAGGTTCCCCAATGGCAGAAGAGCTAAAATTGTTGGCAGATGGTTGATTTTGTCGTTGATCCGTTTGTGTGGAGGGGAAGATCCAGCTGGCTTCTTATCCTCATTATATTCAAGGCCAGTCCATTATCTTATGGAACAAGATGATTGGTTGTTGTCGAGCACAATTCACCTCCCTTCATGACAGTGAAGAGAGGTAAACACAAGAAGGTCAGCGTAACCCCGCCAGTTTTTATTAGGAGATCGAAAAAATGGCAGATGAAACCTATGCGGAGGCTCTCGTCAATATTTCCATCAAGGGCGGAATCATTCGGCTCGATTTTGGCAGCCAGGAAGTGCCGGATTTTGCCGATACTGCCTCAGGGGAGAAACCGCCGGAAATGCCGATGGTCGTGCGGCACCGGGTGGTCATGCCTCTGGCCGCGTTTGGACAAGCTTTCGGCATGCAGGAACAGGTCATGAACCAACTGATTGAAGATGGTTTGTTCACACGTAACAATAATGATAATGTTGAAGCGAGTTCACCCAATTTTGAAACTTCGAGTTGATCGGAAGAAACCTTCGCAGACAAACCAGGGGGAAGCGGAAGGGAGCCGCTTTGGAGTTGCCTATGCAGGATCGGTTGACAGTTGCTTCAGGGCAGGGAGGGCAGGGCGCTGCCACACAAGAAGGAACCCCGGCAATCTCCCCCTCAGGGCAGGAGGGGCTTGCCGCTAAGACACACGATGTCCGGCAGACCTGTATCGAGAGTTTCGTGGCCTTGGCGCGTCATTACGGCTTGCAGCTGACAGTTGCAGATCTGTTGAAAGACTACGACATCAGAGGTGCCTGTTCGGTACGTGAGTTGAAGAAGATTGCCCGGAAATCTGGTTTTTCCGTTCGCAGTGAATATTTTTCTTGGCGGCAGTTGCGTCATCTGAAAAAAGAGCTTCCTGCTCTTGCGGTGTTGAAAAACCGTAACTGTGTGATACTGACAGGGGTTGACAAAAACCAACAAGTGACGGTTGTCGATCCCCTTGCGAACAAGCTTGTCCCCTTGCATCTTGGCCGTGAAAAGTTTCAGCGGTCATGGAACGGCCATCTTGTTTTGCTTAAACCTAAATTTCAAACAAGGGGAAATGGCCGCGGATCAATTTTGGATCGAATTTTGCCGTGGCGCCGGGGATAGGCCTACCACCACATTATGCCAGAACAACATATTCGCCACACCTGCGTCGAATGTTTGGTGGCCATTGCTCGCCATCATGGGCTTGACTTAAGTGTTGCGGGCATCGTTCATGAATTTGCGCTGGCGGGTGAAGTTGGCGCCGATGAGCTTGTCCGTATTGCCTCTTCATCCGATCTCAAAGCGCAAAAATTCCATTACAAGTGGAAGAAATTGCGTAAGCTTGGGCAAGCCTTTCCCGCATTGATCTATCTCAAACGGGGCGGTTGTGCGGTCATCACCGGCTTTGACGAGCAGCAACGCGCCATCATTCTCGATCCGTTGTCGAAAGATGCAGAGCCCGTTCATCTCGATCGCAAACAGCTGGAGCAGATTTGGACCGGCGAAATTCTGCTGATCCGGCGGAAATATAAGCAAAATTCAGAAGATCGCCCTTTCAATCTCAAGTGGTTCCTACCTGAGATTTGGCGTCAAAAAGCGTCGTTCCGTGATGTTATTTTGGCGGCCTTGTTCCTCAACGTGTTGGGGCTTGTAATTCCGGTTTTTTTTCAGATCGTCATTGATAAAGTCTTGGTTCATCACACGCTGGCGACATTGCAGGTGCTGGTCATTGGCGTGATAATAGCCATTCTTTTCGAAGCGGCGTTGAGCTATATGCGCTCTTATGTGTTGCTTCATGCCAACCGAAAGATCGACATTCGTCTGACCACCCGCACTTATAACCATATGCTCGATCTCCCGACTAAATTTTTCAATCATACCAGTGCGGGGGTCTTGACCAAACATATGCAGCAGACCGAGCGGATCCGGGAGTTTTTGACCGGCAATGCGTTGACGACGCTGCTTGATTTATCGGTCTTGCTCATCTTTCTGCCGGTTCTTTGGTTCTATAGCCCTTATTTGACGCTCGTCGTGTTGGGGTTTACCGCTCTTGTTGGTGGTTTTATCGGCTCACTGCTGAAAACCTTTCAACGGCGTCTTCACGCTCTTTACAATGCGGAAGGGGCACGTCAGGCAATGCTGGTTGAAACCATCAATGGCGCCGCGACAATCAAAGCGCTTGCGTTGGAGCCCCAGCAGCGGCGGCTTTGGGAAACTTTATCGGCCAATACTGTCGAGCGAATGTTCGATGTCGGACGCATTTCGCTCAAAGCGCGCACCGTCTCGCATATGCTGGAGCAGTTGATGAGTGTGGCGGTGATTTCGATTGGTGTGTTCTTGGTGATGAACCAGAGCATGACGGTGGGTGAGCTGATCGCGTTCCAGATGTTGTCCAATCGTGTCAGTCAGCCCTTGATTCAGGCGATTACTCTGATCCACGAATATCAGGAAACCGGTTTGGCGGTTAAGATGCTGGGGCATGTGATGAATGCCAAGCCGGAGCGTCCCAGTAAGACACGCGCCATGCGTCCTAAAATTCGCGGCGAAATCGAGTTCAAAAATGTTTATTTCAAATATCCCGGCGCGCCGGATTATGCGCTGCAAGATATCAATGTTCGTTTTCCAGCGGGCACGATGACCGGTATCGTCGGTTTGAGTGGTTCGGGAAAAACCACCATGTCGCGGCTGATCCAGGTGCTTTATCCGGTGATTAATGGATCGATTCGGCTTGACGGCATTGATTTGAGGGAAATCGATCTTGCCTATTTGCGCAGCAATATCGGCGTTGTGTTGCAAGAAAGTTTTCTATTTCATGGTACAATCCGGGAAAATATTGGTCGAACCAAGCCTGACGCCACGATTGAAGAGATTGTCGAGGCGGCCCGGCTTGCCGGCGCTCATGAATTCGTGACCGATTTGCCCCACAAATATGATACGGTTTTGGAGGAAGGGGCGGTTAATCTGTCCGGGGGCCAGCGCCAGCGCTTGTCAATTGCCCGTGCTATTTTGCGGAATCCGCAGGTGCTCATTCTTGATGAGGCAACCAGCGCGCTTGATCCTGATAGCGAATATATCATTCAACAAAATTTGAAAGAGATTGCGCGCGGACGGACGCTGATTTCAATTTCTCATCGGATGTCCATGATCCGGGATGCAGATCAGATCCTTGTGATGCATAAAGGCCGGGTCCATGATCTAGGAACCCATGACGAGCTGCTGGCGCGTAACGAAATCTATCATGGTTTGTGGACCAGGCAGATGTCCGAGGGAAGGCCATGAAGATTCCGAGCGAAAAGTTAGGGGAGGGTGGAACCGAAAAGATTTCCCGGGATGCGGTTGCCTTTCAGCCGGAAGGTTTGGCCATTGAGATTGAGCCTTTGCCGCTTCGAGCCCGGGCCACGATTTTTTTGATCTTATTGGTCATTGTTTCAGCCGTGATTTGGGCGTCGTTGGCGTCAATTGACCGGGTTGTGGTCGCCAATGGCCGCTTGGTGACGCGGGATCCGTTGATCGTACTCCAACCGCTGGAAAAATCGGTGATTCGCGAACTGCCGGTAAGGGTTGGCGATGTGGTCAAAAAGGGGGAGCCGGTGGCCATTCTCGACCCTACTTTTGCTTCGGCTGATTTGAGTACCTATAAATCTGAGTTGAGTAGTTTGAAGGCGAAGATTGCCCGTCTGGAAGCAGAGTTGCGTGACTTTGCGCCTTTGACACCGGATCCGGACATCGAAGAGCAACATCGTGTCATGGCGGCTCGGATTTTGGCGATCCGTCGCCGGGAATTTCGTTCCCGGCAAGATTTATCGATGATCAAGGAAAAGCAAATTGCAGATAAAATCAAACTTCTTAAGGAGAAACGCAAGATTGTCGAGAAGCGGCTGGAGGTCATCAATGAGCTGGAAAATATTCACCGCAATCTCGACAAACAGAAATTGGCGCGGCGAAGCCAACTGATTGACGCCATAAATGAGAAGTTGAAAGTCAATCAGGAACTCGCAGAAATGGAGGCAACGGAAGCAGATCTTAAAAAAGAGCTTTTGGTTGTACGTGCGGATCGTGAAAATTTTGAAAGTGAATGGTGGCGCAAGGTGGATGAGGCGATTGAAGAGGCGCGTCAGCGGGCTATTCAGATCAGCAATCAGATCAAGAAAGCTGAACGCCGCTCCAACCTGGTTTCATTGACAGCACCGGTCGATTCGATTGTGTTGCGGCGCGCCCAACTATCGGTGGGATCGGTGGCCGAATCCGCCCAGCCTGTGGCTTGGCTGGTGCCTTTGGGGACCCGGCTCGAAGGTGAGGTGAAAATTGCCTCAAAAGATATTGCGTCGGTGCAGACCGGTAACAAAGTGCGCATCAAGCTGGAAGCGTTGCCTTTTCAGAAATTTGGGGTTCTTGAAGGGGAAATCATTTCCGTTGCGCCAGATACCGTTTCGAGCGGGAAGACGCAAACATCTGGCACGGATAAGACTGAGGATTCCCGTGTGGTCTATGTTGCCATCATCAAAATCAATCGTGATCAACCAAACGGTCTCAACAAAAAAATCCGGCTGATTCCAGGAATGATTATTACGGCAGAAATTCAGGTTGGGAAACGCAGCGTATTGTCCTATTTCCTTTATCCAATCATTCGGATGTTCGACGAATTTGGACGTGAACCAACATAACAAGCGTTGGCAAGAACTATTCCGTTTTCAGTAACGATGGTTTGCTGTTAATATATAAGAGTCTATACTTACTTCACAGACAGGTTGGATCTGTCCTTTCAGCCATGGTTTGGCACTAATATTTTCAGCTGATTTATCAAGGATGGAACCGCTTTTGCGGCCGCAGGCAAGGGAGCATGGTGTGTGGTGATGTTACTAAGGCTTCTCGGCCGACGCACGACAAGGGCTCAAAAATGGCATCCTTGATAGCCCTCCGTGAACTAAGCGCATTTTGGATTATTGCGTAGGTGGCTGGCGATGGCCCATTGCAACAAAGCCCAAAGGATCGTGATGCGCCAGTTGATCAGTAGCCGGAAGTTGTCGTCCCGCTGCCGCCAGGATGGCGTTGATGGCATCGCCCGGCGAATGGGCCAGATCGTTGCGCCCCATGCCCATGCGGTGGTCCGCCTTTAGAATGGCGCCCGCCGCCGCAGTACGCACCGGATCGCCGGAGTCACGCCCCGCTTTTGGCTGGCGGTGAAGGTCCGGGCGCCTGTATGTCGGCTTCAGCCCATGGCCACGATAGCCGCCGTCCACATAAGCCTGCTTAAGCCGCGCGCCCGTAAGCCGCTCGATTGCCGGCGGCACCCATGTGCAGGGTGTGTCCGTCAATAGTCATAGGATAGGGGGATAAGGCCTGCCCGGCAGCGCTTTGGGATATTTCATGTGATGATCTGATTCAGCCGCGCCCGGAACAAATCCTGCCGCCGTCATCCACA
>WGBT01000116.1 GCA_015494185.1 Hyphomicrobiales bacterium
CCAGGAAACCGTGCCATCCTTGATCACCATGATCTTGTGTTGCGGAACCTCGAGAAAGGGGATTTTCGCCGGATCAATCCCTTCTATAGCGCCGCGAAGCACCCGCAAAATCCCGCCATGGGCGGTGGCGATGGTATCAGCCGTGCGTTCCTCGAACCAAGCCAGCGCCCGCGCCGACAAGGCACAATAGCTTTCCCCGTCAGGGGCTGCCTGATGCCACGGATCGGCAAAACGCTTATTGACCGCCACCGGCTCCTTCAGGCGCAGCTCTTCCCAACTAAACCCCGCCCAAGCGCCATAATCGATTTCTTTGAGCCGGTCATCAAGTTGAAAATCCGATGCCCCAAGCCCGAGCTCACCACGGATGATTTCCATGGTCATGCGGGCCCGTTTCAAAGGACTTGAGACAAATTCAAACCGCGCCGGATCGTCAAGCAATTCCGCCAGAACCCGGCCATTGCGGCGCGCTTGTTCCCGCCCTTTTGCCGTCATTTCCGTATCGGTCTGACCTTGCAACCGTTTGATCGCATTCCAATCGGTCTGACCATGGCGGATAAGGTAGAGAATCATCGCCCCTGGGCCCTATTTGACAACGGAAATGTCAGGCGCGTCTTCTGCCTTCATGCCAACAACATGATACCCGGCATCGACATGCAGCACCTCGCCGGTGATCGATGAGGCCAGATCAGACAGTAAAAACAACCCCGCATTGCCAACATCTTCGATGCTGACAGTCCGGCGCAGCGGCGAATTCAGCTCATTCCATTTCAGGATATAGCGAAAATCGGAAATGCCTGAGGCTGCCAGCGTCTTGATCGGCCCTGAAGAAATCGCATTGACTCTGATCCGTTGTTTGCCAAGATCTTCCGCCATATAACGCACGCTGGCTTCAAGCGCCGCCTTGGCCACCCCCATGACGTTATAATGAGGCATCACCTTCTCAGCCCCATAATAGGTCAAGGTCAGCAAAGCCCCCCCATTCTTCATCAGTTTTTCGGCCCGTTGGGCAATCGCGGTGAAAGAATAACAGGAGATATCCAGCGTCATGCGGAAATTTTCCGGCGTGGTATCCACATAACGCCCCCCCAACTGCGATTTGTCAGAAAACGCCACCGCATGAACGACAAAATCGAGCGCCCCCCAGCTCTCTGCAAGGTGGGAAAAAACCGCATCCATGCTCGGCGCATCGGTGACATCACAAGGCAAGACAATCTTTGCCCCCAATTGCTCGGCCAGCGGCACCACCCGTTTTTTGATCGCTTCCCCCTGATAGGTCAACGCCAGTTCGGCGCCGTGACGACGAACCGCCTGGGCAATGCCCCAAGCAATCGACATCTTATTGGCAACGCCAAGGATCAGGCCACGCTTGCCCGCCATCAACGGGCCGTTTTCACTCATCTTATCCTCGCTCCCCTTGATTTTCGCTCCCCACCAAGTTTCTGCTTGTTTTGCGGGCATCCTACACAATTGCCGCCACTGGTCCAGTGCTTATCTGCTCCACAGCCGTTTTCAACGGATTTATTCCCGTTTACGGGCAATTTGCATCCCATCACGCACCGTCAATAGCACGGTTTCAACCCGGTCGTCGTTTTTCAGAGCCTCATTGAGGGCGGCAATCGTCTTTGCCGCTTCCGAGCGAGGCGCCAACACCTCACCACTCCATAAGGCATTGTCGAAGACCATGAGCCCACCGGGACGCATCTTGTCAATCAAAGTCTGGTAATAGGCCAAATAGTTTTCCTTGTCCGCATCAATAAAGGCAAAATCAATAGTTTCGTTGATTTCGGCCAAAGTCTCAAGGGCGGCTCCCATTCTGATCTCAATTTTCTCCCCAAAGGAGCTGCGGGCAAAAAAGCTCTTTGCCATGGCTTGCGCCTTGGGATCGATCTCACAACTGATGATCCGCCCTTCAGGAGGGAGGGCTTCAGCCATCGACAGGGCCGAATAGCCGGTGAAAGTGCCAATCTCAACAATCAGCCGCGGCCGAACGAGCGCCACCAAGAGTTTCAAGAACCGTCCTTCAACCCGCCCCGTGAGCATTTGCGGCCGTTCCATTTCGGCATAGGTCCGCTCGGCCAGCTCGGTCAACAGCGCGGGTTCAGGGCTTGTGTGCTGTTCGGCATAATCTTCGATCAGACCGAAAATAAAGGCACTTTTCATGGGTTTCAGTCCTCATTATTTCAATTATCGTGCGCGCGCTTCCGCCTGGCCTTGGACCTGGCCCACTTGGCCCAAAGGTCAGGGCGCCGGGCGCGGGTGACAGCCTCGGCCATCTGGCGGCGCCAAAGGGCGATTTTCCGATGATTTCCCGATGTCAGAACGGCGGGGATAGGCCGCCCTTCCCAAATCGCAGGACGGGTATAATGAGGATATTCCAACAGCCCGTTTTCAAAACTTTCTTCTTCCACCGAAGCCGCCGCCCCCAACACACCAGGCAGCAATCGAACCACGGCTTCGATCACCACCATCGCCGCCAGCTCCCCCCCCGCCAACACAAAATCACCAATCGAAAGCTCCTCGATCGGCCGGGCTTGCAACAGCCGCTCATCCACCCCTTCAAAACGTCCACAAAGCAAGATCACCCCCGGACCGGCCGCCAGCTCACGGGCGCGGCGTTGAGTGAAGGGGCGTCCCCGCGGGGAGAGATAGATCATCGGCTGATTGGGGGCTCGGGCCTGTACCGCATCAAGGGCACGTGCGGCAATATCGGCTCGCATCACCATTCCCGGCCCCCCGCCGGCAGGCGTGTCATCCACATTACGGTGCTTATTGTCGGCGTAATCGCGAATTTGCGTGGTCCGCAACGCCCAAATACCATCTTCAAGCGCCCGCCCCAAATTGGAAAAACCAAGCGGTCCGGGAAACATCTCTGGAAACAGCGTCAAGACCTCTGCTGTCCAAAGTGATTGGGGAGGGGATGTCATGCGCCCTTCACTTTACTCACTTTATTTTCGTTCACCGCTGTGTTGATTTTCGTTCCCCTCTGTGTTGATCGGAAAATCGTTGTTTGCTTGCGGCCGGATTGGCAGCTTTTTCATTATGTTCATCATGTTCATCGTGCCTTGCCAACTCTTCTGCAAGATCAGGCGGCGGAATGATCGTGAGCTTGCCGGCCGGCAAATCGACCTGGGGCACCGCCTCGCGCGTGAAAGGAATGAACACCGTCTTGCCGGTTGCCTCAAGCCAAAGTTCGAGCAGATCCCCCGCGCCGAAATTCTGCACGGTTTTGATATGCCCCAATGGCTTGCCTGCTGCATCCACCGCCACCAGGCCGATCAGATCCGTATAAAACCAGCTCTCTTCCTCTTCCGGCTCCCCCAACTGCGAGCGCCGAACGTAAAGCTCAACGCCTGCAAGCGCCTCTGCCGCGGTCCGGTCCTCAATCCCCTTGAGACGGACAATGACATCTTTCTTGGTAACGCGCAGCTTGGTGATTTCAAATTGCCGGCCACTGGCTGGATCCGTCAAACGGCCATAAGCGGCAATGTTTTCAGGCACTTCGGTGAAGCTTTGAACCCGCAGCTCCCCCCGCAAGCCATAGGGCCCCTTGATCCGGCCAAGGCAGACCAGTTTGTCGCGATTGTCAGCCATGATTTCTCAACAAGGGGTATCACATCGTGACAACGGAGAACCACCAATGACAGGGAAAACCTTTCTAGCACCCGCAAAGAGCGCCCCCGATTGCAACCGCTTGGCTTATGACGAGGCGGCTTCTTCCGCGGCAAGCCGGGCTGCTTCTTCACGTTCCTGACGCTTCTTGCCCGGCAGCCCTTTTTTCGGATTGTTGCGCGGCTTACGCTTCATGATGCCGGCTGCATCGAGAAAGCGGTGAACGCGATCGGTTGGCCGCGCCCCAACGGACAGCCAGTGCCTGATCCGGTCTTCAACCAGCCTGACCCGGTCTTCATGATCTTTGGGCAACAGCGGATTATAGGTGCCCACTTTTTCGATGAAACGGCCATCGCGCGGCATTCGCGAATCGGCAACGACAATTCGGTAATAGGGCCGTTTTTTGCTGCCACCACGCGCCAATCTCAGTTTCAGTGCCATTTTGTCAAATCCTTCTGTTCCTCTGTCGTTCTGACGATCTTGCTGATTTTCTTTGCTATCTCGAAAAAACGTTGTTTGGGGCTTGCCGCATGATGCGCCCTGATTCAGAAATTCAGAAACCACGCACCAAAGCTTGGAGCTTTTGCCAGGCCCGTCCCGGGGATTCCCAATATCGGCCAAGCCTCACTTCTTCTTTTTCCCCACGGGCAGACCGGGCATTCCACCAAGCCCTGGAGGCAAACCACCCATGCCCGGCGGCAGTCCCCCCATACCGGGCGGCAAACCTCCCGGAGGCGGCGGCAACTCGCGCATATCGGGAGGCAATTCCGGCGCCCCGCCACCGAACAGACCGGCTAAAAGCCCACCCTTTTTCTTGCCCATCTTCTTCACCATATCGGCCATTTGCCGATGCATTTTCAAAAGCCTGTTGACCTCTTGAACCGTGGTCCCAGAACCTGCCGCAATACGCCGTTTGCGCGAAGCATTGAGCAGTTTCGGACGCCGCCGCTCTTGCGGGGTCATGGAAGAAATGATCGCTTGCTGGCGCTTGAATATCTTATCGTCCATGGCGCCTGCTGGCAGTTGATTTTTCAGCTTGCCCATTCCAGGCAACATCGCCAACAGCCCCTGCATGCCCCCCATTTTCTCCATTTGCTTGAGCTGATTGGCAAGATCTTCAAGATCAAAAACGCCTTTCTTGAGCTTGCGGGCCAACCGTTCCGCCTTTTCCTTCTCAACGGTCTCGGCAGCCTTCTCCACCAGGCTGACCACATCGCCCATGCCGAGAATGCGCCCGGCAATCCGCTCGGGATGAAAGTCTTCCAGGTCTTCGACTTTCTCCCCGACACCGATCAGCTTGATCGGTTTGCCGGTCACCGCCCGCATCGACAAAGCCGCCCCGCCCCTGCCATCGCCATCGACACGGGTCAGCACGATGCCCGTCAGCCCAATCCTTTGATCGAAACTTTCGGCAATCTTGACCGCATCCTGACCGGTCAGACTGTCCGCCACCAGCAGGGTTTCATGGGGTTTGGCGATGTCGCGGATTTCGATGGTCTCAGCCATCAGCGCTTCATCGATATGCAACCGTCCGGCAGTATCCAGAAGCACCACATCATAGCCGCCCAGTTTCGCCGCGCTCATGGCCCGTTTGGCAATCTGCGGCGGGGTTTGCCCGGCAATGACCGGCAAGGTGTCGACACCAACCTGTTCCCCCAAGACCCGCAATTGTTCTTGAGCCGCCGGCCGCCTTGTGTCGAGCGATGCCATCAGCACTTTCCGCTTGTCGCGCTCGCTCAGCCGCTTGGCAATTTTCGCCGTGGTCGTGGTCTTGCCGGAACCTTGCAGCCCCACCATCATGATCGCCACAGGGGCTGGCGCATTGAGATCGATCCCAACCGCATCGGCCCCCAAGGTTTCGACCAGCTCATCATGAACGATCTTGACCACCATCTGCCCGGGGGTCACCGATTTGAGAACATCACGGCCAACGGCTTTCTCACTGACCCGGGCGATAAAGTCACGGGCCACCGGCAATGCCACATCGGCCTCCAGCAAGGCGCGCCGCACCTCCCGCATGGCGGCTTCCACATCACTTGCGGTCAGCGCACCGCGTTTGGTCAATTTCTCGAAAACGCCGGACAAACGGTCGGAAAGGCTTTCAAACATAAGCGCTCGATTTCTTCGCTGTGAGAGTTCTCAATTTGCGGCCAACATCATTGGACATACATTATCTTTTAGACATGCAACATCATTGGGTACACAATGACAGTCAAAAACGATTATGCCAACAGCAAAAGCATCCGCGGGCGAGCCTTCGCTGACGGATGTTGACGATCCTGCCTCCCAAAGAGCCATTCTTCGGCAAAACGGTCCGGCTGCATTTTCACCGCAGCGCATTTTCTGCTTCACCGCCTCTTTACCGCTCCTTGCCTGTTCCGCTCTTTATGTTCAGGGCCGCCTGTTTATGAGGTTCTACACTATGATCCTACACTATAATGCCTAGGAAATGCCATTCATAAGTGCAATTGTCAGGCACGTCAACGATTAAGCTGACAGGCCGCACGATTCCAGGCCAGGAGAAATCCCCCCATCCCCCTCGCATCCGAAAACTAAAAGATGTTGCAAATATAACAAAGAGGCCCGGCTTGGCCTTGAAGCCGTCAAAAGCCTGGCCCAAAATAGTCATCAGCAGGAGCAATGCAACAACAAGCCCATGAGGAAAACGGCGCGGCCTTCCCAAAAAACAACCGTCACGGGTTGAGAGGGCTGTATCTGGGTGTCACGTGTCACAAATAGGAGGCGGATAAAGCCAACTTCAACAAGACAATATATGGGCCATCAGCAATGCCGAAAAACACACCCCCAACACCGCCCTCAGATGCGCAGAGCGCCACCTCATCGGATTGCGCCAGCCCGTCATCTCCCAAGACCGCCTCCGCCGCCAATCAGGGGACCAAGAAAAAACGCATTTCTCCGCGGCAGTTACGCCTTGCCGCCGCCGCCATCATAGCGCAGCAACGACAAGAACCCGATATGGCTTCCTCAACGAGCACTTCACGGCCGCGCGCCGCCTCGCCTTCCCCAGCACAAGGCAGAGCAAAACCCCCCTTGCCGAAACACAGCCTACCCAAAGGCTGGCAGGGCCGGGTGTTGAGCCGGAAAATTCAACGGGCTGTGCGCCGCGGCCGTTCCAAGCGGCAGATTGCCCGCCTGTTGCGTCAGGCGGCGGACCGCAACGTGCTCAGCGATGACCCCTCAGACACGTTGACCTTGCCTGACACAACCAAAGCCTCCCACCCAAATTCTCGATATGATACGGCAATAGGGCCAACGGCCCCTCTTTTACCACAAGACTATGTGGCGCAGTGCCTCAGGCTGGCGGGGCAATCTGATCGCCCTCCCAATGTCCCTAAAACAGTCCCGCCAGCGCTGCCCGGGCCGCTGCATCAGATGATCGTGACACGTTATCTTGACACCGCACTTGAAGCTTACGGGGGGCGTTATCGCGAAAAGATGAAAAAATTGGCCCTGTCTTCCGAGGCCATGTGTGATCTGTTGAAAAGTTTTCCGGGGCTTCTTTTCGGTCTTGCCGGCGGCTATGGCATCCCGCGGCAACGGAAGCTGGCCTGCCAGGTGGTGCTTGAAGGAAAATCATTGAAACAAGCCGCAAAGGCGTTGGGCTTGCCGCTTTGGACCCGGCAATTGCCCCCGCGCGCCTTTCAAAGCCGGCTTGGAAAGCTGCCTGACACGGCCCATTTCAATCGTCAAATCAGCAATTTCATTCCGAAAAATGAAACCGAGCTGCCGAAATGGTTACGCACAATCACCTTGGCTTATACCCGCTGCGATGATGGTTTTGCACTCTGGCTGGCCCGCTATCACGGCTGGATCAAAAAGCTGCCCCTTACCGCGCATGATGTGCTCACGATGCTTGCCGCCTATGCCTGGTATTCCCAACACCGCGCCACCCGGGCAGGACAGATCATCCGCCACCCCTGGTCGCCGCAACTTGGTCTGCGCACCGCCTTGACCCACTGCAAGGATTGGTATGAGCGCCTGCTGATGGAATATCATCTGGGCGATGGTCTGCAAGACGTTTGGCTCCGGGAAGGGCGCCGTCATGATCTTCAGTTCACGGCCTTGCGCACCGTCGATGATCTTTGCAAGGAAGCGCGGCAGATGCGCAACTGTGTACGGGATTACAGTGCGCCGCTGGGACGCCATGACTGCCGGCTTTTCAGTGTGCGCCAGCAAAACCGGCCTGTTGCAACCGTGGAGATTCGTCCCCATCCGCTGGAACCAGAACTTCTGACACCCTGGCAAATCCGCGGCCCTGGCAATGTCTACTGTTCCAGAGAACTTGTCACTGTCATCCATGCCTGGTTTTACGCCCACAAGCGACAAGAGCGCACCGTGCCGGAAACGCTTGGTTCGGGCAGATTTCATGAAGACCGATGGAAGCAATTCTGGCAACCCTATCTTCACGATCGCGGACTTACACGGCAGGAAGAACGTTTCGCCCCCAATGACAAATTGCCCACCAAAATCTGCCGGTTATGTTGAACCCTATGGAAAGGCTGCAATGACCTGGATGGGAAGGTATACGAATGAAGGCAGGGGCAGCTCTAGCATAACCTATGCATGAGACCCCCCCTACCCAGCCTGATAGCCTCTCCAAGCCATCCTTCTGGCGCCATCGTCGCTCGCCTCACCCTTTTCCGGGTGAGCGACGATGGCTCTGGAAGGATGGCGGGCTATCCTTCTGGTGAATCAGAAGCGAGCTTTCTTTCATGCAGACAAAAGCTATTGAGGGGCTTATACCAACGGCCTCTGACCTTCTTTCGCACACCGTTCAAATAACGCAATAAATTTAATCAAACAGATAAGAAAAGCATGAGCGGTCAATAATAAATCCCCCCGGCATTACGCCCTCACCTGTAGAAAAACGCCTTGTCGACGCTTGTCGCCTGCCCCATGGATTCGGCCATCGGCCTGACGGACCACACAATGCACGCCGCCAAAAAACAGATTGCGTTGCGCCCAGCCCTGCAAATCCGGATAGGCTTGACGTAAATCCGCAAGCGCCTGAGCGGAAATTTCGCCAACCACACCACGCTCGACCTCCACACTCAACCGTCCATCTTTTTCCAGATGCAACCGTGGCGCCTCAACGGCTTCCTCGATTGACATCCCGCGCAACAAATAATTGACCAAAACCTGCAAAACGGCGCTGCGAATCCGGTTCGAGCCCCCCGATCCAAGGGCCAGAACACCGCCCCCACCGGTTTGCACCAAAGTTGGCGCCATCATGCTCGACAACCGCTCACCTTCGCGCCAATTGTGAAAGCCATCGGGGTTCAAATCCTCCTCCCCCAACATATTGTTCAGCATGAAGCCAAAATTGTCGACGATCAGACCATTGCCCTCCCCATTGGAAACGGTGGCGGCCGCAGCATTGCCCTGCGCATCAACAACACTGATATGGGT
>WGBT01000117.1 GCA_015494185.1 Hyphomicrobiales bacterium
GTTGGTTTGCGTCAAGCCGATTGCGCCACTTTATCGTTGAGCCGGGCTTCTTCGGAATCGGGATCGCGCAGAACATAACCACGCCCCCAGACCGTTTCGATATAATGTTTGCCATTGGTAGCGCGGGCAATCTTCTTGCGCAGCTTACAGATGAAAACATCGATGATTTTCAGTTCCGGTTCATCGAGCCCCCCATATAAATGGTTGAGAAACATTTCTTTGGTCAAAGTCGTGCCCTTCCGCAGGGAGAGCAGCTCAAGCATCTGATATTCCTTGCCGGTCAAATGGATAGGCTGGCCATTGACTTCAACGGTCTTGGTGTCGAGATTGATGGTCAGCTCGCCGGTTGTGATGACCGACTGGGCATGCCCTTTGGAGCGGCGGACGATGGCGTGAATCCGCGCCACCAGTTCATCCTTGTGAAAAGGTTTCGTCATGTAATCATCGGCGCCCCAACCAAGACCCTTGACTTTGTTTTCGATGCCGCTTAAGCCCGACAAAATGAGCGTTGGCGTCTGCACCTTGCTCACGCGCAAGGTTTTTAGAACCTGATAGCCATCCATATCCGGCAGATTCAAGTCTAGCAGAATGATATCGTAGTCATAAAGCTTGCCCAGATCGACACCATCTTGGCCGAGCTCGGTCGTGTAGACATTAAAGCCTTCAGAGACAAGCATGAGCTCAATGCTCTGTGCTGTGGCCTTGTCATCTTCGATCAGTAGTACCCGCATTTGCCCTCTCTCGGAAAATATTTTTGCGTCAGCATCCCCCCCAGGTGTGACGGCGCAAAACCTTGTTCTTTTAACGATTGGATATGCAATGTTGTCTGCACATCGTATTATTTTCAATTTTTTCTTCTAAAGCTAAAGAAAAACTGCTGTTGCAGAGAGACTTTTACTTGAAAAACTCTTGACGCAACAGGTTCGGACGTGAAGACAACTTTGAGGAAAGTATTAACGGAAACTGGTTAATAAACGGCAAACAGCTGCTTCGTCAAATGCGAATCGGGCCTTGAAATCAAGAATGTGGCACAGGCGTGATAAAAATATCACTGTCATTTGGGGCTCAAGCTTGTCGCACCTATCACGCACTGCATTTTTGTTAATGTAAATGAAGATTTTATTGAGTGTTTCTTTGTTAAAAATTCCTCTTTTCAAGAATAAACGGAAATAAATCAGAATATATATGGCGATTCCAAATATGCCGATACTCTTCTCTCAGACCAGTTACCGGGGCGTAAAAATGTTGTCACTGGTGAGTGATTAGGGGAGGGAGGCGTATTTAACCAAAGGTTAAGTTGTTCGTCTTAATTCTAGAAATCGTATCGGCAGGGAAAGGAGAGGCTGTTTGGCACGAATTTTGTTTGTTCCGGTGCCGTGACCTATCAGTTCGTATTGAGTAGAGGGGGTGCGACTATGAAAGTAAATCGTTCTATAATTCAGCTGCGTCGCTTTGAGGTGGAAGAAAAACGCCGGCAGATTCGTGACATCGAGGCCATGATCGAAGATTTTGAACGGATGGTTGCGGATCTTCAACGCCAAATCGATATGGAACAACAGCGTTCCGGCATCACGGATGTCAATCACTACAATTACCCAACCTTTGCAAAGGCGGCCTTGCAGCGGCGGAACAATCTCCAAGAATCCATCGAGGGCTTGACCAAGCAGCTTGCAACGGCGCGTCAGGAGCTGGCCGATGCGGAAGAAGAGTTGGCAAAACTCGAAGTTGAAATGAAAAACGGAACGGATAGCGAAGCCACAGTGCGTAAAGCGAAGTCGCCAGGGCGCCAATATGCCAATGCCGTCAGTATTACGCCTATTCCTATGTCAGCCCGCAGCCTGTAGCGGCCTTGAACAACACGAACATTTTAGCAAACCGAGAGTGGCAAAATGCCAGCCTCTCGGTTGCTCCGGTTTTATACCAGCCTCCAGACTTTGACTTGTCTGCGGTGCCCTTAACACAAAAACTTCAAAGGGATACGGAAAATACAAGCGGTCAATGAAAAAGTCTCCCGGTCTTATTCGGCAGGCAAAGCATCGGCATCAGGGGTGGTTGCCAACGATCTGACCTTGCGGTCTGGTTGAAACCAGGCCAGTTTTTCATGCAGTGTGACAACCGTGCCTATGATAATGATAGACGGGCCTTTCAAGCCAGCCTCACGGGTTTTCTCCACAATCGTTGCAATCGTGCCGGTGACAACCCGCTGATTGTTGCGGGTGCCATTGTCGACTACGGCCACCGGCAAATCTGGGTCGGCGCCATGGGCAATCAGCTCTTCGGTCAGCTGTGGCATCAACCCCAGTCCCATATAGACACACACCGTGTGCCGTGGCCGAACAAGTTTGGCCCAATCCAGGTCAACCTTGCCATCCTTGCCATGGCCGGTGACGAAGGTGCAGGCTTGGGCATGATCGCGATGAGTCAGGGGAATGCCGGCATAAGAGGCGCAACCAGCCGCGGCGGTAATGCCTGGGACCACCTGAAACGGAATCCCCTGCTCGACAAGCACTTCAATCTCTTCGCCGCCGCGCCCGAAGATGAACGGATCCCCCCCCTTCAGGCGCAAAACCCGCTTGCCTTCACGCGCCAGCCGCGCCAACATCAGGCTCAAATCCTCTTGCGGAACGGTGTGATCCTTGGGCAGCTTGCCAACATAAATCCGTTCCGCGTCGCGGCGCACCAGATTGAGCAGCCCTTGGCCAATCAACCGGTCGTAAAGCACGACATCGGCGCGTTGTAACAGACGCAAGGCGCGGAAGGTGAGTAGATCGGGATCGCCAGGCCCCGCTCCCACCAGATAAAC
>WGBT01000118.1 GCA_015494185.1 Hyphomicrobiales bacterium
CTCTTTCAACCGGGCGCGGTCACGGCGATTGCCGCAATGAACGGAAAACATATCGGGTTTGAGCCACAGGTTGGTGGCCATGAAATCCTGCTTCAGCTGCTGGGGGCTGACGAGGAGGGTTTTTGAAGGGGCGATATAGCGCGCCGGAATCTTGATGGCGTTATAGAATTTGCGTGTCACCGCATAATAAGCTTGCGGGCTCATGCCGGTGCAGGTGCCATGTTTGCGCCATTCGTGAATGATCAGCCGCTTGGAGGGCATGATGTCGAGCATGGCATTGATGGTTTGGGCCGGAATCCAGTTGTCTTTGACCGGGCAATATTGCGGCCAGCCGCGATTGTATTGGGGCCATAGCCCATGTACTACGAAAGAATATTTGCGTCCCCTGCCGCATTGTTGCCGGTCACGGTGGCCATTGTCGGCGCAATAGGTCGGCGACCAGGACAAAACGAAACTGTAATAGTCGAAGACGCCCGCCTTGTGGCGGCTGTCCCGGTCCGATCGCGCCAGCCCCAGTGAGGCGCCAATCAGAAGCAACAACAGGGCGGTTCCTGTTACTGCAATTTTCGAGCTCATGAATTTCAATCCCATGAAACGTTTTGCCTTTGAAATCACTTGAAAACGTCCTCTTGAATATCGTTGTTTCAATTTCCTGCCCGCGTTTTTCCGAAATATTGCGGTGTGTCTCGGCGGCAATCGAATTCGTCACTCATCCGGTCGGCAACCTGACGGGCAATGATATTGGCATCAGGGTTCAGCTTGGCATCGACATAGCCGATATGGCAGGCGTCGTCGCGGGCGATTTTGGTGATCACCAAGGTTTGGTCCTGCCGTTTGCCGTTGCCGCTTTCATGGTTGCTGTAATATCTGATGATTGTGGCAAAGGGAACCCAGCCGCCGCGATAAGAGTGCACCCGCCATTCGATCACCGCCGGCCGGTTGCCGGAAAAGATCGAGTTGAAAGCCGGCAGGGTCTGGTGGCTGACGGTTTGTTTTTTACCGTCTTGCCGATAGGTGATGAAAAACCGCAAATCACTCTCCACAACGGTGATCTTATGGCCGCGAAAGCCAGGACAACGAAACGCAGCCCCCTGCCCCTTTTCATAAGTTTCGATCAGTTGACAATCTTTCAGGGTGAATTGGGTGTACAGGCTGGAGATACGGCCCGCCGCGGCAGAGGATCCAAAGGCGGCGAAGGCGGTTGACAAAAGCCCCGCCAAAATCAGCTTCCTTGTGAAAACAACGCGGCGTGACAAAAAATGCTGTTGAGCTTCCATAAGCCCCCTTCTAAAGATGTCGGCAATGCAAAATTTAGCTGGCAAATATGGCGCAATCGCGCTTTAACAGCTGCAAACTTTTCCAAGCAAGGGATCGACCAATGCGCCTTGATGCCATACCGGTTGGTAACAATCCGCCTGAAGATGTCAATGTCGTCGTTGAAGTGCCTGTTGGCGGCGAGCCTGTCAAATATGAAATGGATAAAGCTTCCGGCACCATGTTCGTCGACCGTTTTTTATATACGGCGATGCGTTATCCCGGCAATTATGGTTTCGTGCCACACACCTTGTCCGAAGATGGGGACCCGGTCGATGTGCTGATTGCCAATAAACGGCCCATCATACCGGGGGCGGTGATCAATTGCCGGGTGGTTGGCGTTTTGAATATGAAAGATGAAGCCGGGATTGACGAAAAACTCATTGCGGTGCCGTCACAATCGGTTTCAGCAATGTGGGACAGCGTTCAAACCATCGAGGATCTGCCCGAGATAATGCGTCAACAAATTGCGCATTTCTTCCAGCATTATAAAGATCTGGAAGCCAATAAATGGGCCGAGGTCGCAGGTTGGGGCGGCGCTGACGCTGCGCGGGCGATCATTGCCGATGCGTTGAGCCGTGCCCAGGCGGCTTGACGGCGGCGTTGAGTTGGTGTTGAGAACCAAAGTGTAGCCGTTTAGGTGAATTGAATGAGTGATCCAGAACCATCGGAAGCTGAGATGAAGCTTGCCATCATGGGCGCTGCGGGGCGGATGGGGCAGGCGCTGACCCGGGCGGTTCATGAAATGCCGGGCTGTGTCGTTGCAGGCGGCACCGAGCGCAAGGGCGCGCAAGCCATTGGTGCCGATATGGGGGAGATTGCCGGTCTCGGCCCGATTGGGGTGACGATTACCGATGATGTTCTCACCCTGATGACCAAAGTCGATGGGATCATCGACTTTACCGCGCCCGAAGCCAGCTTGGAATTTGCCGAACTGAGCGCTCAGGCGCGGATTGTCCATGTCATTGGCACCACGGGGTTTTCTTCCGAACAAGAGCAGCAATTACAAGCCGCGGCCCGCCATGCCACCATCATCAAGGCGGGCAATATGAGTTTGGGAGTCAATCTGCTGGTGGCCTTGACCCGCCAGGTGGCGCAAATTCTCGATGAGAGTTTCGATATCGAAATCGTGGAAATGCATCACCGTCACAAGGTCGATGCCCCTTCAGGGACCGCTTTGATGTTGGGCCAAGCCGCCGCCAAAGGGCGTGGGATTGATCTGGAGCGGCGTAGTGTGCGTGTGCGGGATGGTTTGATTGGGCCGCGCAAGACAGGCGATATCGGCTTTGCGACTTTGCGCGGCGGCAATGTGGTTGGCGATCACAGCGTGATTTTTGCCGGTGAAGGGGAGCGGATCGAATTGACCCACAAAGCCCATGATCGGCAAATCTTTGCTCGTGGTGCTGTCAAGGCCGCGCTTTGGGGGCGTGGCCGCCCGCCGGGGCTTTATTCCATGGCCGATGTTTTGGGGATTTGAACACTAAAAAATTGGGGAACTATAGTTGAAACGCCACAATTGCAGAGCAAATTAACAAGCGGGGCATGGTAACGGATCCGACCAGCCTTCAGCAGGAGGTTCGGCTTGCAAGAAAAGCGAAGTGAGCAAGCCTTGATTCAAGAGACGCCGGTAAGACACGAAATCGGCAAGAAATATGATGAAATCTGCAGGAGATGCGCCTATACAATGCGCGAGATGTTGTATGCCGTTCAATCTGGCGGTTTCATCATGGACAGGTAAGGAAATATGACAACCAAAAAGAATGTCTTGGTGTTGGTGCGCCATGGCCAAAGTGAGTGGAACCGCCGCAATCTTTTCGCTGGCTGGAAAGATGTTCACTTGACCCAGAAGGGCAAGCAGGAAGCCCGGGCTGCGGGGCGCAAATTGAAAGCGGCGGGTATTCATTTTGATATCGCCTTTACATCGCAGTTGGCGCGGGCCTGGAAGACTTTGATTCTCATTCTCGATGAAATGGGAATGGATGAGCGTGGTCATGAGGAAGACTTGCTCACAATTTCCACCAAGGCGCTCAATGAGCGTGATTACGGGGAGCTGACCGGGCTTAACAAGGATGAGGCGCGGAAGAAGTGGGGGGACGAACAGGTGCACAAATGGCGCCGTTCTTTCACCGAGCGCCCGCCTGGCGGGGAAAGCCTGAAAGACACCCAAGAGCGGGTGGTGCCTTATTTCGAAAACCATATCATGCCCCATGTGAGGGAAGGCAAGAGTGTGATCATTTCCGCACATGGCAATTCTCTGCGGGCGCTGATCATGCATCTTGATGGGATGAGCGAAAAAGAGGTTGAAGATCTCAATCTGCCAACCGCAACGCCGGTGATCTATCATGTGGGCGAGGACGGCAAACTGGTTCGCGCTGAAACCGATTTGGCCGCTTGAAGCGAGCACACGGTTGGAAGCTGGTGGGGCACCAGCGAGCATCGGCGGTTTTTTGGGGCGCTTTACTTGACGGGCAGTGGCTTTTGGGCATGCGATGCCCGCCGTGCTATGTTTGTAGCTTGCCGGAAAGGCCGTCTCACTGCAAAATGGCTTGATAGCGGGCCACGTCTTTCCTTTCTTTATTCATTTATTTCTTTCTTATCCATCATTGATTCGGGATCAAAGGTGCTATGTCTCAACCGCAATATGTTTATGTGATGAATCAGCTCTCAAAAACCTATCCCGGCGGCAAGCGGGTGCTTGACAACATCACGCTATCCTTTTTGCCGGGCGCCAAAATCGGCGTTGTCGGGGTCAACGGTGCGGGGAAGTCGACATTGCTGAAGATCATGGCGGGGATCGAGACCGAATACAATGGTGAGGCTTGGGCCGCTGAAGGGGTTACGGTTGGCTATTTGGCACAGGAGCCGGAGCTTGATCCCAACAAGGATGTGCTTGGCAATGTGATGGAAGGGGTTGCCGACAAAAAAGCCAAGCTTGACCGTTTCAACGAGCTGGCGATGAACTATTCCGATGAAACCGCCGATGAAATGGCGCGGCTTCAGGATGAGATCGATGCTCATAATTTGTGGGATCTCGATGCGCAGGTAGAGCAGGCGATGGAGGCGCTGAGATGTCCCCCGGGGGATGCCGATGTCACCGCGCTGTCAGGCGGGGAACGGCGCCGGGTTGCCTTGTGCCGGCTGCTATTGTCAAAACCTGATATGCTGTTGCTCGACGAGCCGACCAACCATCTGGATGCGGAAACGGTCGCCTGGCTGGAACGATTTTTGCGCGATTATCCTGGAATGGTGGCGCTGGTCACCCATGACCGTTATTTTCTCGACAATATCACCGAATGGACGCTGGAACTCGACCGGGGCCGCGGCATTCCTTACAAGGGCAACTATTCGAGCTGGCTGGAACAGAAGCAGAAGCGGCTTGAGCAGGAAGGCCGTGAGGCGGAAGCGCGGAAGCGGACGCTGGCCCGTGAACTGGCCTGGATTCAGGCCAGTCCCCGCGCCCGGCAGGCCAAGTCGAAAGCCCGTGTGAAGGCTTATGAGGAACTCGTCAATCAGGCCGAGCGCGAACAGCTATCACAGGCTCAGATCACCATTCCGCCGGGGCCGCGTCTGGGCAATCTGGTGCTCGAGGCGGACGGGGTGAGCAAGGCTTATGGCGACAAGCTGTTGATCGATAATTTGAGCTTCAAACTTCCACCAGGCGGCATTGTTGGCGTCATTGGGCCAAACGGGGCTGGTAAGACGACACTGTTCAAGATGATCACCGGTCAGGAAAAACCTGACAAGGGGGAAATCCGCATTGGCGAGACGGTGAAACTTGGCTATGTGGATCAGTCCCGCGATCATCTCGATGACAACAAGACGGTGTGGGAAGAAATTTCTGGCGGCAATGACCGGATCATGCTCGGCAAGCGTGAAGTCTCCAGCCGGGCTTATGTGAGTTGGTTCAATTTCAAGGGCGCAGATCAGCAAAAAAAGGTCGGGTTGCTGTCGGGTGGGGAGCGTAACCGGGTGCATTTGGCCAAAATGCTGCAAACCGGCGCCAATCTTCTGCTGCTTGACGAACCCACCAATGATCTCGATGTGGAAACCCTTTCGGCCTTGGAAGCTGCCTTGGAAGATTTTCCCGGCTGTGCCGTGGTGATCTCCCATGACCGGTTCTTTCTCGATCGTATCGCCACCCATATCTTGGCTTATGAGGGTAATAGCCATGTGGAATGGTTTGAGGGCAATTTTGCCGATTATGAAGCCGACAAGAAACGCCGTTTGGGGGATGCCGCCGTTGAGCCTCACCGCATCAAATTCAAACGTTTTGCACGAAGCTAGCCATTGAGCCAAGACGCGGGAAAGCCGGGCAAGGGGGAGAGGAAACGAAATTTTTTCAGATAATATCTGCTAATATCAGTGCCCCTTGGCTTTGGCTCATGCGCTGTTCAGTTTATGGAGAAGCTTCAAAGAGATGCGGAAAATGTGAGCGGTCAATAAAAAGCTTCCAGCATCACATGAAATTATAGGGATCGATATCGCAGACCCGGCGCAGCGATCCCCGTGGTGCGGGCAGGGCTTGCAGCCAGGTGCGCATATAGGCTTGCAAATCGATTTCTTTGGCTGCCTTGACAAGCAGGCGAAAGCGGTGTCGGCCACGGATTTTGAAAATCGGCGCTTCGGTCGGGCCGAGCACTGTTACCCGTTCGGCAAACGGGGCCAAGCGCCGGGCATTGGCGGCATCAGCAGCCGCCTCACCGGGATGTTTTGAAGAGATGATCAGGGCGGCCAAGCGGCCAAAGGGAGGCAGCCCGGCGCGCTTGCGAATTGCGATCTCAAGCTGGAGAAACTTGTCACGATCCCCCTCGATCATGGTCTGCATCACCGGATGTTCCGGCATATAGGTTTGCAGAAAACCGCGGCCTTTGATGTCGGCGCGCCCGGCGCGTCCGGTGACCTGATGCAGCAATTGCCAGCAACGTTCGGCCGCGCGGGGATCGGATTGGGACAGACCAAGATCACCGTCCACCACCCCCACCAGGGCGAGACCGGGAAAATGGTGCCCCTTGGCGACCAGCTGGGTGCCGACGATGATATCCACCTCGCCGGCTGCAATCTTGGCCAGCAGTGTGCGCTGTTCCTTCAAGGAGGGCAGCAGGTCGGATGACAAAATCGCCAGCCGGGCTTTGGGAAACAGCGTCTTGACCTCTTCGGCGACCCGTTCCACCCCCGGCCCGCAGGCGGCCAGGGCATTCTCGGCCTCGCAGCTGATGCATTTTTGCGGCACGGGCGTCTCGAAACCGCAATGATGGCATTGCATTTTTTGCTTGTAACGATGTTCGACCAGCCAGGCGGTGCATTGCGGGCATTCATAACGGTGACCGCATTTGCGGCACAAGGTCAAAGGCGCATAGCCGCGGCGGTTCAAGAACAACAGCGATTGCTGACCCGCAGCCAGGGTTTCGGCGATTTCCTTGACCAGCACCGGCGAGAGCCAATGACCGCGTTCGGGGGGGGCTTCACGCATGTCGATGGCCTCAAGAGCGGGCAATTCGGCTCCCGAAAAGCGTTCGGTCAAGGGGACATGGGTATAGCGGCCAGATTGCGCATTGACGAAAGATTCGACCGATGGTGTTGCCGAGCTGAGCACTACGGGGATCCCTCCCAGATGCGCCCGCACCACGGCCATGTCACGGCCTTGATAGATCACCCGGTCTTCCTGTTTGTAGGCGGGTTCATGTTCCTCATCGACGATGATCACCCCGAGATTTTTAAAGGGCAGAAACAGGGCGGAACGGGCGCCGATCACCACCTTGACTTCGCCAGTGGCCACGCCGCGCCAGATTTTCGCCCGCCGGCTTGGTGTCATCGCGGAATGCCACTCGGCGGGGGCGGCGCCGAAACGCATGAAGAAGCGGGCCAGAAACTGCCCCGTGAGCGCGATTTCAGGCAGCAGAATGAGCGCCTGCCGGCCCTGCCGCAAAGCCTCGGCCACCGCCTCGAAATAGACTTCAGTCTTGCCTGATCCGGTCACCCCATCGAGCAGCAGGGCTTGATAGCGCTGAGCCCTGACCGCTTCACGCAGGGTTTGCGCGGCGGCGATCTGTTGGCCGCGAAGCTCGGTCACGGTGTGGTTGGGATTGGGTTCCGGAAAGCGTTCAGGCGGCAAGTCGGCCATCGTCAGCACGCCGCTCTTGAGCAGCCCGTCAATCACCCCAGGGCTGACCCCGGCGCGCACCGCCAGTTCCGATTTCGCCAGCACCAGCGGTCCCGACTTGCCTTGAAGAGCGTCAAGTACCTTTTGGCGGGCTTTTGTCATGCGCTCGGGCAATTGTCCGCTCAAAGTCACACCTTGGCGTGTTGTGGCGGGCTGGAAGGCTTCCGGCGCGCTCATTGCCATTCGTAACACCATGCCCGGCTGGGCCAGAGTGTAATGGGCGACCCAATCGATGAAACGGCGGCTGACTTCAGGCAGTGGCGGCACTTCGAGCGGGGCGATAATGGCTTTGAGTTTTTTCGGATCAAGGGGGGCATCCTTTTGGGCGGAGCGGGCGTTAGGGTCCCAGACGACACCGATGCGCTTGGTGGCGCCAAGCGGGACTTCGACGAAATCACCCGGTGCTGCTTCAAGGCCCTGTGGCGGCCGGTAGTCATAGGCGGTCTCAACGGCCAGCGGCAACAGCACCGGAACGGTTTGAAGGGGAAAATCGGACAACAGGCGCTCCAGCGTGAGGCAAATTACGTTAACATTGTGTTCATGATTCGCAAGTGAGTCTATGCCGAGCATGAAGAGGTCTCAAGATGCCGCAACGATTGCCAAACAAGCCCCAGCCTGAACTAATGGCCGAGCCAATGCTTTCACTCGATGAGGGGGAGCCGGTGGCTGGAGATTTGCGCACCGCCTTTGCCGGTTGGCTGCGATATCTGGCGGCGGAACGCGGGCTTGCCCAGAACAGTATCGAGGCTTACCGCCGCGATCTGTTGGGCTTTTTCAATTTTCTGGCCGGGCATTTGGGGGGGCAGGTTTCGCTGGCCGAATTACAGGCGCTGCGGCTGGCCGATATTCGCAGCTTTCTGGCCCACCGCCGGCGTGCCGGCAGCAGCAGCCGCAGCCTGGCCCGCGCCCTTTCCGCCCTGCGGATGTTTTTCAAATATCTGAAAAAGCAAGGGCTTTCCGACAATCAGGCGGTGTTTGCCGCCGCACTTCCCAAAACGCCGCGGCTGTTGCCCAAGCCGGTGAGCCTGCAACAGGCGCAACGGCTGATCGAAGAAGCTGGCCTTGAGGCCATGACACCATGGGTTGCCGCCCGCGATACCGCGATCATCACCCTGCTTTATGGCGCCGGCTTGCGGATTTCTGAGGCGTTGGCCCTGAACCGGGGGGATCTGGCCGGCAAGCGTGAGGTGATCACCATTGAGGGCAAGGGGGGCAAGCAGCGTTTGGTGCCGATCCTGCCTGTGGTCCATGCTGCTATTGATCACTATCTCGAACTTTGTCCTTATGGCGCAGCCCCGGATGATCCGCTGTTTTATGGCGAGAAAGGCAAGCGGCTGTCGCCGCGGCTGGTGCAAAAGAGCCTGCAACGGCTGCGTGCCCGGCTCGATCTGCCCGATACGGCAACGCCTCATGCCCTGCGCCATGCCTTTGCCACCCATCTGCTTGGCAATGGCGCCGATTTGCGGGAAATTCAGGAACTGCTTGGCCATGCCAGCCTGTCGACCACGCAAGTCTATACCGAGGTTGACAGCCAAAGCCTGTTGAAACTTTACGACGACACCCATCCCCGGGCCTGAACGAAAGACCTTCTGGGGCGGGATCATTGGGGGGATGGAGCTCTTGACACCATTTTAAAATTGAATAAAAATCTCAACGTGTGAAAGGAAATTTTACCATTTTTCTAAGAGTTGTCCCGTGAAGAAAAATCCTTTTCGCTCCAAAATGTATCGTCAGGGGGATGTGTTGTTGGTCCCGTGCGATATTCCAGAAGATGCCTCCCCTGTTGACACAGCTGACCGCGTTGTGCTTGCGGAAGGTGAGCTTACGGGGCATTTCCACGCCTTGCCCGCCAATGAGCACATTACCCTTTATCAAACAGGTGACCAGCGCCGTTTTCTCCATTTAGATGAAGAGTTGCCACTCACCCATGACGAGCATGATACGATCATGGTGAAGGCTGGAAATTACCGAATCATTCGCCAGCGGGAATATCAATATGATCTAAAGGAGGCACGGCAGGAGGCTCGTCGTGTTGCCGACTGAGGAAGGTCCATCGGATCCCTCAGACATCATTGCGCAATGGCGGCAAATTGCCTCCGATACAGCCCTGCTTGATCGTGACAAGGCCCGTGGAGCCGTTAACCAATTATACAAAGTCAACGGTCTCAAGCCTCCCTTGAATATTGTTTTTTTTGACAGTCCCGGGGCCTGTTTGTTTGCCCGCCAGCTGGTGAAATGGTATGCTGCTGATTACCGTCCCCGATTGACACAGCGCATCAGGCATGATCTTTGGCAAGATCGCTGGCCTCAATACGAGGCGAGACTTGCAGATCATGTCAAGTTGCCACTTACGCCCCATTTTAGCCAACGGCTGAAACAGGCCTTTTGGGAGCAGGTCAGTGAATTTGACCAGCAACATCTCACTCTTCCGTTTGACGACCAATTGCGGCATGTCTTCAAGGATTCCCTGCACCACAGTATCGTTAAGACAGGACGAAGCCAGCTGAGGCGTGACGGAAGTTGGCCGCGGACCGCCAGCGATACCGCTCCCCTTCACCGGATGGAAATCCAAAAAGCGGATCTCATCCAGATGCGCAGCCAGTTTTCCAGCTCGTTGTGGCAACCTTTTTATTTCCTTGGCGGGCAGGAAACATCTTGGTTAGCCGAATATTTTTTACTGCAGCAGGGGGGACTTGCGTTTTCAAACGATCTCAAAAGCAAGGCTGAAGCCTATGCAAATTATGCCCAACATTGTGGCTGGGCTCTCTTTTATAAGAATTGGGCCTTTGTTTCGGATCGGCCATGTGCCATCCAGCGTGATGGAAATGGCCGGTTTCACGGTGAAAATGGGCCTGCCCTTTTGTTCGCTGATGGTTTTGGTGTTGCCTATTGTTGGCATGGTGTCCGTGTACCGTCATGGATGATCCGGGAAAAGCAAAAAATCACCGTCGCAAGGATACGCAGGGAAAGAAATATTGAACTGCGGCGCTGTATGGCAGAAATCTATGGTCTTGGCCGCTATATCAGAGAGATTGGAGCTGAGCTTATCGATGATGATCCTGAATGGGGCAAACTTTGGCGAATCCCCTGGGGGGAAGGTGTGTTTGAACTCATTGTGGAGGTGAAAAACAGCACGCCTGAGCCTGATGGCGAAATCAAGACTTATTTTCTGTCCGTGCATCCTCAACTGTGTCCGATACCTGATGTGGAAGAAGGCGAAACTGATTTTGGTGCCCCGCAAAAGCTGACCGCTCGGAACGCGGTTGCCAGCACCTTCGGGTTGCGTGGTGAAGATTACCAACCTGAAATCGAAACTTGATCGGCGCAATGACGCGGCAGCATTTCAAAGCTTATAAGACTGGCGGCCCCTGACCTTGATTCGCATCCCGTTCAATTAATGCAATAAGATCAAAGGATACGAAAACGCCGGGGGCAATGATAAAGACCGCCGGTACGCATCTTTCATTATCGTGGGCCGTTTTGTCGCGTGCCGTTTCTCAAGCCTTGATCTTTGGGCCGCGTTGATCTTCGCGAACGGGCGGGGTAAGCACGCGGTCGGCCTCATCACCGTCGACCTGTTCTCCCTTGGCGTTGAACATCGGCAGATCGGAGTCATTCCAGCCCCGCAGCCCCATTTTCAGATTCGTCACCTTTTCATAGCCCATTTGCCGCATGGTTTGGGCGGCCAGAGCGGAGCGGCGGCCGGAACGGCATAAAACGACAATGGGACTGGAGCGGGCTTCGACCAGTTCCGGGATGGTTTCGGGAAAATTCCAGTCACAGGCCCCTTCCAACAGCCCGCGGGGCACATTCCAGGACCCTTTGATATGGGCAATTTCAAAAGTTTCTTTTTCGCGAATATCGAGCAAGATCAGATCCGGCTCCTGGGCAATCCGTTCTTCCAAATCCCAAGGGGTGATTTCATCAATTTCGCTCAGCGCTTCAGCCACCAGTTGGTCATAGGTCTTGGCCATGGTCACTCTCAAAACAATCTCGATATTTGAATTTATGAATATTTCGTGAAAGTTATGTAGCAAAGATCGCCGTGGACTGCAAACAGCTTACCGCAAGGGCGGCATTGTTTCGCTATTTTCGTATCACTTCGTATTGAAGTGAATGAATTTAGGCTCAGGACCCATAAAGGGCGTGGATGCCAGCGGCATTTTCGCAAAAAATCGCTGTTTTTTCGCCCGCAGGGAATAGCCGAAGCTATTTCCAAGGGCGAAAGGCCAGCGAGATAAAGCGAAAATGCCGCCCGAAGGGTCTGGCGCAAAATCCCGGTAATGCGAGACAAATCATTGTCCATTTCATGATTTTGCGTCAGACTGGCGCCGCGCAATTTATGGGGCCTGAGCCTAGAGCTTCCTCAAAGAGGGTCTGGTTTATGATTGGCCAGCGGGTGGTGGTTTTGAACCAGATCGCGCAGCCGGGTTTCCAGAACATGGGTATAAATCTGGGTCGTTGAGATATCACTATGGCCGAGCAGCTGTTGAACCGCTCGCAAGTCGGCCCCGCGTTCGAGCAGATGGCTGGCGAAGGCGTGGCGCAGGACATGGGGGGAAACCCGTTCAGGGGCCAGACCGCAAGAAGCTGCTAAGGCTTTCAATTCCTGGGCGAAACGTTGCCGGGTCAGGTGGCCGCTGGCGCCACGCGAGGGAAACAGCCAGGGCGAGGCGGCTTGTTTTGTTGTTAAAGCTGAAAGATGGGCATGAATGGCGTCAAGGGCTGCCGTGTTGAGGGGGACAATGCGCTCACGCCCTCCCTTGCCGCGCACCAGAATCACCCGTTCATCCTTGCGCAGCGCCGTTTTAGTTAGGCTGACCAGTTCCGAAACCCGCAGGCCGGTGGCATAGAGCAATTCCAGCAGACAATAAAGCCGCAGTGCGGTGCGTCGCTGGTGTTCGGATCGTTGGGCGGCGGGGCGGCTGGCGGCCTGTTTGGCGGTTTCCAGCAACCGGTCGACTTCATCGAGGGTCAGGATTTTGGGCAAGGGACGTTGGGTTTTTGGAGTGTCGATCTCAAGGGCCGGATTGTCCTCGCGCAGCCCCTCGCCAAACAAAAATTTGTAAAATTGCCGAATGGCTGACAGCCGCCGCGCCCGTGATGATGGTTTGAGCCCCAAGGCCAGCAGCTCGGCGAGAAAACCGCGAATATCGTCAGCGGTTGCATCGTGCAGATCACGTCCCTTGGTTCGTAAATAGCTGGCAAACTGCTGCAGATCATGGGCATAGGCTTCAAGGGTGTTTTGTGCCGCGCCGGTTTCCACACTGAGCATTTCGAGGAAGGGTTCAATGCTGTGGATGTGCTGGGGGGAGGGGCTTGAGTGCCGGCGTGTGTTCGAGCCCTTCGCGAAATGCGTTTTCATCGGTTTCATTGGCCAAGGTTCCTGGATTTCGAGGCTCCTGGATTTCGAGCGGGTAATGGTTGCCCGTGAAAGAAGGCGGCTCGTTGCGGCAAGGCGGCGGTTCTCAAACCAAAGCGGCATGGATGCGGCCGCCATGAAAGACAAGCCTTGATCAGCGCAATTTGATGGGGCGCAGAGATTTTTCCATGGTCCGCGGTTCGGGTTCGTAAGTCGTCCCCAGAATGTAGAAAATTCCGTAGATTCCGCCGAAAATGATCCCGAGAACAAAGATCAACCGGAATAGGCTCGGCATTCCGTCTTCTCCCTTCAGCCACTTTCAGGTTCTGTCATGGAGGCGTATCAGCATTGCAAATTTATCGTAATCCTATATGAATCACCGCCAAATATGCACATATTCTTTCTTGCATACAAACCTTAACATGATCCAAAGTAAGAATGATGTCAGAAATTCGCTGGCCTGACTGCAAATCGTTTCGGCCAAGATCAACATATTCCTGGACGATTGTTGCTATATTTAATGTTGGTGTGCCTGTTTTAGAAGGGGAAAGTACCTGATGCAATTTCGTTTCGGCCGCCGTCAGCGCCGCAAAGGCTTGGGCCGAATGAGTGATATCAAACAGGCCCTTCAAGACCGCTCGATTGTGCTTGTTGGGTTGATGGGAGCGGGAAAGACGACCATCGGCCGCCGCTTGGCTGCACAGTTGGGACTGCCCTTTGTCGACGCTGATCACGAGATTGAGAAGGCGGCCGGCATGTCGATCAGTGATATTTTCGCCACCCATGGAGAAGCGCATTTTCGCGAGGGAGAGCGGAAAGTGATTGCCCGGCTGTTGCAAGGCGGGCCGCAGGTTCTGGCCACCGGCGGCGGCGCCTTCATGGATAGCGATACCCGGAAGAACATCAAGAAATCGGGCATTTCGATTTGGCTCAGGGCGGATTTGGATGTGCTCATGGAGCGGGTTTCGCGCCGTAATGATCGGCCGCTTTTGCAACGGCCGGATCCTGAAGCCGTGATGCGCCAATTGATCGAGGAGCGCTATCCCATTTATGCCTTGGCCGATATCACGGTTGAAAGCAGCAACACTCCCCATGAGGCCGTGATTGCTGATCTGCTTGACAGTCTGGCTGAAAAATTGGAGCTATCGACCTCATGAACATGGAAGTCAAGGCGTCTGCCGAACACCCCCCTCCCCCTTCTTCGGTGCCGGAAAATCCAGCCCGGATTCCTGTCGATTTGGGCAATCGCAGCTATGATATTTTGATTGGTCCAGGGC
>WGBT01000119.1 GCA_015494185.1 Hyphomicrobiales bacterium
ATGAAAAAAAAACAGACTTCCAGGCATGGGGCGCTGCAAATCCTATCAATGGCTTCAAATAAAAGCAATCACACAAATGTAACCGAAAATGCTCAATTTCATTGTGGTCAACGGGCAAATAATGGTATAGTATTTCAACAATCCAAGTGATTGCCTTGAAGCTTCATAGAAGTTTCAAGGGTCCAGAATGGCTGTGTATCGGAAATTAGCGCCTCCACGCTGTCGATTGTGAAGCCGGTACACGGCCGGGGCCGACCCGTGTCTCACGGGTCGGTCTTTTTGTTTCTCGACCATAAGATCAAGCGCTCTTATACCAGCGCCCTTAACCTTGCCTCGTATAGCGTTCAATTAACGCATAAGGTCAAAAGAGGTCAAAGGGATACGAAAAACTTAAGCAGGTAATGAAAAAGACCTCCGGTCTTATCATCTTTCCCCGCTTTTTCCGCGGCTATGACAAAGAAATCGTTGCCCATGTCATCAGGGCTTGCTATCGCCGCTAACGATATGGAACACTCTCCCGCAAATAAGGCAAGGCAGCAGTCGGATGGAATTCATCGACCTCAAGGCGCAATACAAAGAGATCGAATCTGAGATCAACAGCCGTATTCAAAACGTTCTTCAGCATGGCCGGTTTATCATGGGGCCGGAAGTCGCGGAACTGGAAGAACGGCTGGCTGATTTTGTCGGAGTCAAACACTGCATTGGCGTCTCAAGCGGAACGGATGCGCTCATCATCGCCATGATGGCCCTTGGCATTGGTCCGGGCGATGAGGTGATCACAACACCGTTCAGCTTTATTGCCACGGCAGAAACCATTGCCCTTCTTGGCGCCACCCCGGTCTTTGCCGATATCGATCCGGCAACTTACAATATTGACCCTGCCCTGATCGAACCACTGATCACCCCTAAAACCCGGGCCATTTTGCCGGTTTCACTTTATGGGCAATGCGCCGACATGGATGCGATCAACAAGATCGGCGGCAAATATGGTTTGCCGGTGATCGAAGATGCGGCCCAAAGTTTCGGGGCCACCTATCAGGGACGGAAATCCTGCGCCCTCTCGACCATTGGCTGCACCTCTTTTTTCCCGGCCAAACCGCTTGGCGGCTATGGCGATGGCGGGGCCTGTTTCACCAATGACGATGAATTGGCCCAACGCATGCGCGAAATTGCCAATCACGGCCAAGATCGGCGCTATCATCACCCGCGCCTTGGACTCAACGGGCGGCTGGACACGTTACAGGCGGCTATCTTATTGGTCAAACTCAAGATTTTCCCTCGTGAAGTCGAAGCCCGGGCGCGGATCGGTGACCGTTATACGCAACTCTTGCAAAGCCATGGGGCTCAAAGTTCAGACCGTTCCCGGCAAGGTTTGCTGGTCCCCTTTATCGCCCCAGGTAACAGCTCGGTCTTCGCCCAATACACCCTGCAAAGTGACAATCGCGAGGCGCTTCAAGCCGTCCTGGCCGAAAACGATATTCCAACCGCAGTGCATTATCCGGTCCCCCTCAACGCCCAACCGGCCTTGAAGGCTGTTGCCAAACCAGGTTCCACCCCCATCAGCGCGCAAATCGCCAAACGGGTCTTTTCCCTGCCCATGCATCCCTATTTGCAAGAGTCTGAAATCGAGCGAATTTGTGACATTTTAGGCACCGCCCTGGCCTCGATATGATTCGATACGAAGTCTTCAGACGATAGGGAAGGCTTTGCCCTTGATCGCTCATGCTTTTCGCTCTAGCCGGTTGCCAAGATGCGGGTGACCATTTCATAACTGTCGCGTGACAGAGGCTTTTTCGCCTTGATGCGGTTGAGGGCCGCTTGCGCTTTGCCGCGCCGGACCGGTTCCAATTGCTCCCAGATGCGAAACAACGCAATAAGCCTTGCCGCCAATTGCGGATTAAAATTGTCAATCTCGATGATCACATCGGCAACAAGATCATAGCCTGAACCATCTTCGGCATGAAAATGAACCGGATTGCTGCTGGCAAAAGCGCCGATCAAAGCCCGAACCTTGTTGGGATTTTTCAGCGAGAACAGCGGATTTTTCATCAGTTCCCTCACCCGGTTCACCGCCCCGGGCAGCTCGGATTGCGCTTGTAAGGCAAACCATTTGTCAATCACAAGATGATCTTCGCGCCAGGTTGCAAAAAAGGCGTCGAAAATTTCATCCCGCTGCGGCACGTCAAGACTGGTCAAAATCGCCAACCCGGCCATTTTGTCGGTCATATTCGACGCCTGACGGATATGGCTGACCACCCGATTGATATCGCTCTTCATACCTGTGGCCGCCAACAGCGTGAGTGCTGAATTGCGCAACGCCCGCAGCCCCTCCCCTTCGGCATCCGGCCGGTACGGAGTTTTGGCTTTGGCGGTCTTGTAAATCTCGATCAACTGAGTGCGCAGTTTCTTGCCGATGACGCCACGAAGATAGTGCCGCGCAGCCGCCATCGCAACCGGATTGAGATTTTTCCCGCCAAGGGCACGGGCCATGTCCGCCTCACCCGGCAAGCCCATCAATTGCGCTTTATAGGCGGGCTCCAAAGTTTCATCTGAAAGCACCAGTCCCAAGGCTTCGGCATATTTGCCACCCGTTCGTGGCTGGCGGCCAGATTGCAAGGTTTTGGTGATCCGGGTAAGCTGTGACAGCGCAAAAGCCTGCCCTGCCTCCCAGCGGTTGAAACTGTTGGAATCATGGACCATCAAGAACCGGTAATCCGCCTCCTTCAACCCTGCCTTGACGATCACCGGGGCGGAAAAATCCCGAAATAACGAAGGCACCGGTTTCGATGTGATCCCGGTAAAGGTAAAGCTTTGCGCCCGCTCGGTCAGATGCAAAATGTCATCGTCAAGCTTCGTGCCATCGGCCAATTGCAGCTCGAATTCCTCACCATTTTCACCGATCAGACCAAGCTTGACCGGAATATGATAAGGCTTGTTCCGATTGGCGCCTTTGTTTTGCCCGGACGTCTTAAACAGCTTCTGGGGCAGCTTCTGGCGCAAATCGAGACGCGCGGTTTGTGTGGTTTCATCATAGCTCAACTTGGCAGTGACCACCGGCGTACCGGCTTGCTGATACCAGCGCATGAATTGCGACAGATCAACCTGGTTGACCGCCTCGAAACAGGCAATGAATTGCTCAACGGTTGCCGCCTTGCCGTCATAAGTCTCGAAATAATGTTGCAGCCCCTTGTCGAATCCTTCCTTGCCTAAAATGGTCTCGATCATGCGGCACAGCTCGGCACCTTTTTCATAAACCGTTGCCGTATAGAAATTATTGACCTCGATATAAGAAGAGGGGCGGACTGGATGCGCCAGCGGGCCGGCATCTTCGGGAAACTGCTGCGTCCGCAAAGTTCGCACATCCGCAATGCGTTTGACGGGGCGGGAACGTTCATCGGCGGTGAACTCTTGATCACGGAACACGGTCAAGCCTTCCTTGAGACACAGCTGAAACCAGTCCCGGCAGGTGATGCGATTCCCGGTCCAGTTATGGAAATATTCGTGCGCAATCACCCCTTCGATATATTTGTAATCGAGATCGGTCGCCGTATCGGGCCGGGCAAGGATCAGCTTGTCATTGAAAATATTGAGCCCCTTGTTTTCCATCGCCCCCATATTGAAATCAGAAACCGCGACAATATTGAAAACATCCAGATCATACTCGCGGCCAAAACGTTGCTCATCCCAACGCATCGCCCGTTTCAGGGAGTCCATCGCCCAGGCGCAACGGTCTTCCTTGCCATGCTCGACATAAATATTCAGTTTGACGGTCTTGCCGGACATGGTCTTGAAATGCCCGCTCACACAGGCCAAATCCCCGCCAACCAGCGCAAACAAATAGCAAGGTTTGGGATGCGGATCATGCCAAACGGCGAAATGGCGCCCACTTCCCGCAAGCTCCCCATGGCTGACCGGATTGCCATTTGACAGCAGAACGGGCGCCTCCTCCTTGTCGGCCTCAAGGCGCACGGTATAGGTCGACAACACATCAGGGCGATCGGGGAAAAAGGTGATGCGGCGGAACCCCTCCGCCTCACATTGCGTGCAATAGGTCCCCCGTGAACGATACAGCCCAGATAGCGCCGTATTGTCCTCTGGCCGGCAACTGGTGACGATCTCGAGCTTGAATTGGGGGGCTGGAGGATCGAGCACCGTCAAACCCGTGGCCGAGAGCTCATAATCGGTTGGCGCAAGGGGCTGCCCCTCAATGGCAATCTGTTTGAGGGTAAGACCCACCCCATCGAGCGCCAACGGACGGATTTTGCTGCCAACTTCCGGATTAAGCCTTAGACTAAGAGTTGACGTGACCCGGGTTTCGCGGCCAAGCTGAAAGGACAAGTCAACATGATCGACAAGCCAAGGTGGCGCGGTATAATCCTTTAAGTAGATGGTTTTCGGTGTTTCGGCCTGCTTCGGCGCAATGCCACGGTCTGAATTTGCAATCATGATCGTTCAAATCTGTTCTCAAATGTCAATCGTCACAACGGCCTTGGGGGAGGCGGTGTCATGACACGTTCCGGAATTGTTGTTGCCATCATTCTGTTGGCGGCAATATTTGGCATGCCTTATTTAGGGGGAGAACGGCGCGATCCCGGTTTTATTCTGCCAATCACCCCGCCACCGGAAAACGCACCATCAGCCACGCCACCAAACGCACCATCAGCCACGCCACCAACAGCTTCTCTTTCCCCAAGCTTTCCATCAAGGACCGCAAGTCGTCCCCCTTCAGCAAGAGCCGCCCGAACAACAGCAGCCCGCGTTCCGCTCAAAGTGAAATTTCCTGCGCAATTATCACTCGCCGCCAAAGCGGGGCAAGCCCTGTTTGCCGAAAATTGTGAGCCATGTCATGGTGAAAATGCCACTGGCACCGAAAACGGTCCCCCCCTGGTACACAAACTTTACGCGCCGCACAGACAGGCCGATTTCTCGTTTTACCGTGCCGTTAAATTCGGTGTAAAGTCTCGAAACTGGAATTTGGGCGATATGCCTCCCATTGAAGGGATCAGAGACCATGAGATTGAAATGATCATCAGCTTCGTTCGCGCCCTGCAAAAGGCAAACGGCATTTATTGAAGGGCCGGTTAAGGGCTATAATGGTGATCTTTGTATCTATGTCTTCTGACAGCGAACTATCTTAAATTAAGACTTTTAAATTGCCCACACGCTCGACATCTGCCATTGCTCTTATTGCCCTCACCGGGCAGCATTGGATGGGAGTGGAGAGGCATCATTGGGCATCATTGGCGGCGTTACCCGCAACATTTTGTGGCAATGGAGCGGTTGTGATGATCGGACGGCCAGGCGGAGTGACATCCGCTGGCAGAGGCGTCTGGGTGATCGCATTTCCAGGATAGCCTTGGCCGGAAAACCGCAAGGTCACGAAACGGGCGCCATAAGCCGCCCCCCCTGTCTTGACGTGAAGATCATTCCAGCCATTGGTGC
>WGBT01000120.1 GCA_015494185.1 Hyphomicrobiales bacterium
CATTAGAAGTAACGGAAAGCAGATTGAGAACGCCAACTTTTTTGTTTCTGCTTCTCTCCTTCAGTCTTCGAGAAACATCGCCCATAAAAAACCGAGCGATTTTTGCCGCTTGAGCTGACTCTGCGGGGGTATTCACGTGCCCCATCAGCACCGCACTGTAAACCACATCTTCAAGTCTTGCGTTACCACTCGCTCCACCACCAGAAATAGTCCTAAGATGCGTTTCATAGGTTAATTCACTTCCAGCCCCCCTCATAATCCTCACTTTCACCTTGGAATCTGGAAGAGCTTCCTTGATCATCCGTTCCAATTCACGTTCTTTTTTGTAGATGGAGCTTTGCAGAACACGGAGCACAAACAATAGCTGGCCGTCATGCCCATAAAAGTAAACGTCCCCCGCTCCTGCCCCTTTTGAAATGATATGAACACGGTTGGATGTATGCACGACAGCATCAAGAGAGTAAGGATTTGAGACCATCACATCGCGAATTTTTCTGGGCAGTTCCACGGCTATAGACCGCCCTGGTTCTAGGTTAATGCGCTTGGTAATCCCCTCTCCAACTCGGGAAACCCGTAGCACTGTCATTTCTTCTTTCGGGAAATCCCCAAAAACCGTATTTAGCCCGAAACGCGACGGAATCTGCCCGGCCTTCGCGCCGTCTGTGAACGGCGCGAAGGTGGCAAGCAGACTCAACAATACAGTTACACCAAACAACACCCCCCAAACTGATTTTCCATTTTTCATGGTTGTTTCCCCACCAACTGCTCTTTTGTGTTTGGTGCCCACCCGGCTTTACAGTCCGGTCGTGATCGTGGGGACACCGTATTTCAGATATCTCACAGAGCCGACATCTTCTTTCGGCTTGTGATCGGCAAGCACTTTCTTGCCATCTTGCGGCCCATGGCCATCGCGGCGCACATCGGCCAGGCTGCGCAACGCCAGGGTCAAATCCCCCTGTTCTTGAGCCGCAGCCAGGGTGCGGGCCTGTTCCGGGGTCAATTCCAGCGTCGCAGTAGACTTCCCCTTCCCGCTATTGCGCTTGTTGCCCTTGTTTTCCATCATCGCGCCAATCGCCAGCACCCGGACATTTCTCAAGATCGTGTCCGAGAAGATCATTCGCTCCATCCCCCGCTTCACGGTGCGGGACAGGATCACATCCACCCGGTCATTGGGCAAAATGAACCCTCCTGCTGCTGTTTCCGCACTGATCGGGGTGGCAATCGCCCGCATCCCGCTCGACAACAGTGCGGCCATCACCCCGCCCTCTCCTTTCGAGACCACCTTGAGGGGACTGATCGGCTCGCCGCGCTGGATCGTGGCCCGGGCGATCATGCCGGTATATTTGCGCAACGCCTGTGGATCATTCCGGCGCGTGATATAGTGCTTCGACATCTTCTTGGGCCATGCCTCCCAGCGCAGATGCTGCCGCGTCAACATTTCTCCAAGTTCCACCTTGCGGGCGGCAACCAGCACGTAATCTTCCGCAATCTCCTTCACGATCGTCCTTTGCACCGGCGGCTTGACCGCTTTTTTCATCAACATCGCCGCCCCGCCGGCTGCGGTTATGGCAATAACTGCAACGATAACTCTTGCCCGATTCATTTTACTCTTTACTCTCGTTCCTCTGTTACCGGGCCCAACAGTCGTTCGGCCCCATAATGCCTAACAATGGTCAACAGCGCGTTAACGCACGTCTCAAATGACGACACTTTTTTTGCAACCATGAGTTCTGAAAACAGAACGCCTGCATCGACATCAAAAACACTCGTCAAAACAAGCAATGAACATGGAAAAACTTAGTTTACTTGTTTTAATTTTCAGGAAATATTTCAAATCAAGTGATTCGATGCTAAATAAACTGTAAATAAAAACAGTCTCAATCGAACAATAAAAAGGCTGCATGCCGGTTGGACATGCAGCCTTCCTTACTCAGCCAACTCTTTGCGGGCCATCATTTCAGCCTGTAAGACTTGCCACCCAAATCGTCTCTGGATAGACCAGCAAGGCACCTGTTGCGATGGCAATGCCATAAGGAATCCCGCTGTCAGGCGCATGCAGCCGCGAAAGCCATTGTTGGCTCACAGCCCCAGCAGGCAATGGCAGTTTGCGAAATCCGAGCAACAAAAGCGTGAGAAGACCGCCAAGAATGGTCATGGTGAGCAGAAAAGGCAGGATATGGCTCGTGCCAAACCACAAGGCAATACTGGCAAACAGCTTGACATCGCCGCCGCCAACCCAGCCCATGGCAAACAAACCAAGCCCCGCCGCCAAAGCCAAAAGCCCAGTCAGCACATGCATCCCGATCGCGCCAAGACCAAGACCGGTAAACGGCACCAAAACGGCAAATCCCACAATCAACGCCAGGGAAATCTTGTTGGGAATGGTCATGGTCAACATATCCATCACCGCAGCATAAATCATCGCCGCGGGAAACAGCGTCATGACCGCAATTGTATAAATCATCATCTTCTCGCCCTCACGCCTGTATTAACAGAAACAGACAAAACCCCATTCAGTTTCTCGCTTCGAGATAAAAGAAGATTTAAGAAAAACCCAATCTTTCCAATAAAAAAGGCCGGGGACTGCCTTGGCAGCACCCAGCCCTAACCTTCAAACGAAGGCCCCAATTAGTTCGCAGCAATCGCATCAGCAACAGTCTGCAGCATGGTCGCTGTATTCGCACCCAGAGCCTGCACAGCAGCGATGATGACAACAGCGATACCAGCAGCAATCAAACCGTATTCGATAGCGGTGGCACCAGACTCGTCTTTAGCAAATTTAGCAACAAATTTCATTTTACTCTCCTAATACTCTCAGTTACTCATTCGTTTTGTTCTTCTGCCTTCTCGCATGGACAGCGGGAACACTGCTGACACTACGCAGAAATTCTTACCGAGAACTTAACAGGAGAAGGATCAAGGCGCATTTCACGCAATTTTTTGCACATTTTCCGAAAAACACTGGCGGCAAGGCTAACCATTCCCTAGTTTTACAAGTAAAAATTTCACTATTATATATGCGCATTTCAAAAAACATCGAAAACACCCCCTTCCAAAAGAAAAACATGTTCGTTACTTCATAAACTTTGGCAATGAATCTTCCCACGAGGTCTTGCGGGCAAAGAAAGGAAAGCGGAGCAAAAACGAAATGATGACAAGCTCTAAACGGATGATATAGGAGATTTTCGGAATCAGAAAACCAACCTTGGCAATATGCGCCGAAACCGATTTGGCGGTGACCACCGTTGCCGGATCCATCAGCCCAAGCTGTAATGGCAGATAGGCCAGCACATCAAACAGCGCATTGACCACGATAGTCAAATAGGCTGGAATCTGCTCGATCAGATTGCCCTCGCCAAGCACGAAATCCAGTTGCGGCTTGATCAGCCAGTCATTGATCAGCCCGGCCAGTTGCTCGACCACATTGCCGGTGAAAAAGTCTGCGACAAAAAAGGCCAAAAGCAGCGCCGCCAAAACATCGACCAGCAAGATCAACTGCACCGGGCGCACCAAAAAGACACGAATATTCATGACCGCCGTACGCAGCGCGGTCACTACCCCGACATAGCCCAAAAACAGATGCGCAATCCAAGACAGTTGCGGCGAGGTCAGCAGCAACCGGTAAAGGCGAATGCGCAAACCATCGGCAAGCAGCCCGACCCGCGCCTTAAGACGGGCAATCGGATCCCGGTCATGGGCAATGATCGAACGGTAAAGTTCACGATCATCGGGAATTTCACGGCCCGCAATGAGGATGTAGCCGCGCCGCGCCCCCTTCCCGCTTGCTGTCGATGCGTCGTTAATCTCGCCCTCCCTCGCTTGCTTTCCCTGACGATGGGCTGAACGCCGATACCAAAGCGGCAGATCAGCACTATCACACCAAAAGGGCGAATCTTCAACCCGGCCTCCTCTCTCCCCCGCATCAACGCCGTTTCAGCAACCAGCCCATGATTGGAATGGTGACAAAGCCGGGCAAAAAGCTCAGCAAAAGCGCAAAAACCAGATTGCTGATGCCCGGCACGATCAGCCGGCGGCCCAGCTTGAACATGACATAGCTCACCCATGCCACATATTGCGGTGAAAGCACTGGCAACAGCCGGTAATAATAAGAGCGCACAGCCCCCATATTGTCATGGAAATCGGTGCGGACCGGCCCGGGCGCCACAACCGCGACACGCACCCCCTTGGGCCAGGCTTCATAGGCCAAGGCGCGGCTCAATGAAAGCACATAAGCCTTGCTGGCATAATAGGCGGCTTGATGCGGCCCTGGCACAAAACCGCCCAGCGAGGCGATATTCAAAATTCCCCCCTCTCGACGGGCCAGCATGCCGGGCAGAAACAACCGGCATAAATCGGTGAGGCTGCGAACATTCAGCTCCGTCAAGCGCAGCAAAGCTTCATGGTCATGAGCGGCAAACGGGCCTGACAGGCCACTGCCGGCGCAATTGATCAAATAACGAACATGGCACTTGGCCGCGGCAATACGGGCAGCAATTTGCTGGCCGCTCTCCCGGCGGCTGAGATCCACCGCCTGAATATCAACGGTCACCGAAAACCGCTCACGCAGCTCTTCTGCGAGGAAAGCCAGCTCGGACGGCGACCGCGCCACCAGCCAGAGCCGATGCCCATCCCGGGCCGCCAGAAGGGCCAGCTGCCGGCCAATACCATGGGTTGCCCCAGTAATCAAAGTCACCGGCGCCAAATCTTCTTGTTGTTCTTGCTTATTCATTGAGACAATTGAAATTGTTGTTCTTGAAACATCTCAAAATGTTCAGATGCTCGCGAAAAAGCCCTGCGGCCACGCCACAGGGCTTCACTTGTCAGATGCCAAGGTTAAAATTAAGAGGCCAAACCGGCATCAGGATGACACAAGGAATTATTGTTTTTTCCAGGTTTCACCCGCGCAAGGAAAGCCAAGACCTTTGACGCATCCTTGAACATATAAGCTATTCTTGCGCTCGGTGACATAGCCAGCCCATGAGCCCCCCATTTCGGGATGTTTCATAGTGCCGGCCCACTTGCCTTTTCCGGTCCGGCGGACATTTTTGAACATGGACACACCCGCACTGCTTGCACAA
>WGBT01000121.1 GCA_015494185.1 Hyphomicrobiales bacterium
CTGATAAAGAATAAGTATCGGCGGTTTTCGTGCCACGCCTGGATTTTCCATAGACCGTCATGACCGATCCGGAACGCATGGCTGCAACCAATTGGCGCTCCAAATCAGGATCATCGATATAGGCACGGCGGCCCTTTTTTGACATCTTGAACGATTTGCGATCAACCTTGACTTCCGGCACCGCGTCTTCAGCAAATCGATAGCCAATCAAAACGCTCACCTCATTCTCAATCCCCTGCCCAGGCCAAGAGGAGACATAAAAACGCACCGGTCCACGCACCCGTTTGGGCTTTTTGGTTTTGGGCACCGCACTGATGAAACACAGCCGATCCACCCCTTGACCATGTTGATAAAGCGTCCAGTCTTTGACTTTTTTCAAGACTTTGGCCGCCTGTGCCGAATCATTTGGGGTGACTATGGCGACCATTGCCATGATCCCAATCGCAACGATGGTGCGCACCGGCGAGAAGAAAATTTTTTTTCTATTGGTAATTTTTATCATCATAATTGGGTTTAGCAAATTCCGCAGACACTTGCCGACCACCGGCAGGCAAGCTTGTGACGATACAACCAAGTCTCCCAGAATAAAGGGCTTGAATATTATCCGCTGGCCTTCGAGCGCCAACCTCAATCCCCGCCCCGTTCACGGTTACTCAATCCGCCGTTATTTGTGGGCAGGCATACCATGCCGTTTTGGTTGAGGCAAAGGTTGCCCAGGGCCGCCTTCATGTAATGGACGTGCGGCAAATCTTCCAAAACTCAAAGTGCGATCATACATAACGATGGCCCCCGCCATCGCCACATTGACACAAAACTTGGTTGGGATCTGCACCAGATAATCACAACGTTCGATCACCTCGTCAGAAAGATTGCCCCGCTCCGGCCCAAGGATATAGGCCGCATTCAAGGGGTGGCGAAAGGAAGGAAGGGCAATCGCCTCATCAACCAATTCCACCCCAACCAACCGGCAACCAACCGGAAATTGAGCTTCCTCGATGCTTTGCCAATTATAGAACGGCATATGTGATAACGATTTGGAGGTATCGGACATCCCCTCTATGGCTTTATAGGTGGCTCCAATCGTGAAAAAGAAACTGGCCCCGAAAGCATGCGAAGAGCGCATCAGATTCCCAAGATTGAGCTGTTTGGAGCTCCGCTCAACCCCAATCGCAAAATACCCTCTCATTGCACGCTCATCAATGATTGAAACGAGCAGAGTGATTGAGACTGACTAGCGTTCTGAGGTCTACAAACCTGGAAATATTTCATCAGCTCCCACCAATCCTTCAGGGCTCCAACAAAGAACGGGGTGAGTTGTAACAGGTCTTTTTCAATCAGTCCAGCAACCAACTCCAACGGCTGCGGCGCTTAGGCTTTGCAGTGATATCCCCTGGTTCACTGTGAATGACTTCACCTTGCTCAGATACCAGCTTGGCCGCGTTTTTTTCATCACCGCCCTCTCCCTCTGGCTTGGTGATTTCGGTTTCGTCAACCACGTCTTCAGCGCTTGCCTTGGCCGTTGTTGGATCATCAGGCGCCACATCAATCGTGCCATCATCACGCCTCACATTATCCTGACCAGGAGCCTGAACGGGCCCACCTTCCGCCTTTGACTGTTCTTGTGAGGTGGGTTCGACGCTTTCGGATGGTACATCGGAAAGGGCCGCTGTCGACTGTTCCACGACTTGCTGTTGCTCTTCTGGGGGCGCCGAAGCAGCCGTTTCCCCCGCCGCAGAAGAAGTCGTGGCGGCGCCTCCAGCTCCACGCACAATGCCGTCATCACTCACAGCCTCTAAGGTTTGAGCTGAATTGGAAGCTTGACCGGAAATGAAAGATCGTCTGAGAATCTGACGCGCCGGCACAGCAATGAAAAAACCTAGAAAGAAAGCGGCCACCAACAACAGCGACGTTTCCAGCATAAAAGGGGTTACCTGCAAAGCCATCAAAAATCACCTCCATAGCCATGCACACGCAGAACGCTCAGGCTCTGTCTTAACACTATACCAAGCTCCCTTGGAAT
>WGBT01000122.1 GCA_015494185.1 Hyphomicrobiales bacterium
CTCTCACTCAAGAAAACCTTATCAATGATGGGGGACCTTATCACAGCGGAGTGTTCTGCCTGCCGCCATGCTGCTGCCTTGATTGACGCTTAAGAAAAGCAGTAAGATTGGCTGTAAAATCAACTCTTCGTCAGCAATTCATCGGCAACCATGGGGAAAATCGGGCATCAACACGTTAACAGACACGAACAGGTCTGGTATAAATATTGTACTCGTTGGGAATGTGCCTCATGCTTTCTTGCCTTGAATGGCAATCGCGGGGACTTTTGCCTCTTTGTCAGCTGCGAGCAGAAAACCATTTGGGAGAGATGAAAAAAAAGACGGGAATGAAGCAAAGAAGTCCCCAAAAGAAATCCGGCTTAAGCCCCTTAAGCCCCATGACTGCACTTCGTTCATTGCCTATATGGCGAAAATGGCCTTGTTCAGCGGCTTGCCGTTGTTTGACGAGAAGCCTTTTGGCTGGAAGCATTCTAGCGGGCGGGATTATAGCGCCTTCTCCCCTTCTTGGAAATCAACATAACATCTCGCTTTGGGCTGTTGTGGCCCCGTTTTTTCTCCCGATCTCTCAGGCACAAGCCGCTCCCCAGCAGCTCACTCCCGAACAACTGCGGACACGCCGGGAAAAGACCCGCAAAGAACTTGAAAACCTGCGCACAAAAGAACAACAGACGGCCAAGGATGTCTCGACGCTCAAGATCGACCTTGCAGAGCTCAACCGTCGGCTGATTGCAACCGCCCAACGGATTCAACAAGCCGAAGAGCAATTGACCAAGACCGAGGCGCGGCTTGGTGAACTGGAAGTTCAAGAAGATTTGATCAAAGGTTCATTGTCACGGCGCCATGGTGAAATCGCGGAACTTTTGGCCGCCTTACAACGAATGAGCCGGCAACCCCCGCCTGTTCTTGTCACCCGGCGTGATGACGCCCTGAAAATGGTGCGCAGTGCGATGATGCTGGCCTCGGTTTTTCCAGAAATGAAAGACAAGGCCGAGCGCTTGTCGGCACAGCTTGGTGAACTGGTGCGCATCAGCGAAGAAATCCGCCGGCAGACCCAGCAACTGCGCACGACCAAACAAGAACTGGAAAAAGACCGCAAACTGATCGCCAAATTGATCAAGGAAAAGAAAGCCAGCTATGCGGCCCGCTGGGAACAGTTGCAACAAATCCGTGCGGCCACCCAACGCCTGGCGCGCCGGGAAGCTGATTTGGTCGAATTGATCAAAAAAGCTTCCAAAGCGGTGGCCGAGAAAAGCGCCCTGGGGCGCTACAAGCAAGAGCAAGCCGCCAATCGTTCTGTCTTGGAAACAGACAAGAATACGACGGTTTTAAAACCCTCTTCAAAGCGCATCGCCCTGCTCAGTCCTGGACGCATGAAACCAGGGCTGCCTTTTGTCAAGACCCGTGGCGCGCTCCCGCTGCCCGTGCGTGGCAGGCGGGTGGCCAATTTTGGCGATAAAGATCACTATGGCAGCAAACTTCCCGGGATTCGCATCGCCACACGCCCAGGAGCACAAGTCATTTCACCCTGTGATGGCTGGGTCGTCTATTCAGGCAAGTTTAGAAGTTATGGGCAACTCTTGATTATTGATGCAGGTGGAGGGTATCATGTCCTACTGGCGGGAATGTCTCGGTTGGACGTGCGTGAAGGCCAATTCGTCCTTGCCGGGGAACCGGTCGCTGTCATGGCCTCCCCCCCTAGGTTAGCCGGATCGGAGGCCGGGGCCATGGGTGAAGCCGTCAAACGCGCCGCAGCCTCCTTTTCTGCAGCAGGACAATTGTCCAACAACAGGCCGACACTTTATGTGGAGTTTCGCAAAGACGGAAAACCGATCAATCCCGACCCGTGGTGGATCAAACATTCTGGCGCTCTGCAGGGATGAGGCGCCTAGGTTCGAAGACAACTTAAACAATAGGTTGATACAAGATGCGGAAATCTGATTATGCCTTCTGGATGTTTTTAGTGCTTTCGCTGGCTGCGGCCGGAACAACGGTCATGAATTTGACCCGTAATCACGCTGCGATTGCGGCATCGAACGGCAATTCAGATATCTACCGGCAACTCGACTTATTCGGTGATGTGCTGGAACGGGTGCGCTCTCAATATGTTGAAAAACCCGATGACAAGAAACTGATTGAGTCGGCTGTCAACGGAATGTTGACCGCGCTTGATCCGCATTCGGCCTATTTGGATGCCAAAAGTTTTCGCGACATGCAGGTCCAAACCAAAGGCGAATTTGGCGGCCTTGGCATCGAAGTCACCATGGAAAAAGGCGTTGTCAAGGTGGTTGCGCCAATCGATGGCACCCCGGCACAACGCGCCGGAATCCAGTCGGGCGATCTGATCACCCATCTCGACAATCAAGAGATCATCGGGCTCAACCTGGAAGAAGCCGTTGAAAAGATGCGCGGTCCTGTCAACTCCCCCATTGTTCTGACCATTGTCCGCAAGGGGGTCGAAGAGCCTTTCGATGTCAAGGTGGTGCGCGATATCATTCGTATCAAACCGGTCAAATCGCGGGTTGAAGGCAAGATCGGCTACATCAAGATTTCAGCTTTTCACCAACGCACCAATCAGACCTTGAAGGAAGAAGTCGCCAAACTGAAAAAGCAAATTGGTCCGGGGCTCAAGGGATTCATCATCGACTTGCGTAACAATCCTGGCGGGCTTCTCGATCAAGCCATTGCCGTCTCCGATAGCTTCTTGGAGCGGGGGGCTGTGGTGCTGACCCGAGGCCGTAACGCTGAAGAAACTGAACGCGCCAATGCCAAGCCGGGAGATATCACCGACCGGGCCAAGCTCGTCGTTCTGGTCAATGGGGGCTCGGCTTCCGCTTCAGAAATTGTTGCTGGCGCCCTGCAGGACCACAAGCGGGCCACCATCATTGGAACCCGAACTTTTGGCAAGGGATCGGTGCAAACCATCATTCCACTTGGCAACAACAATGGCGCTATTCGCCTCACCACGGCGCGCTATTACACACCAAGCGGCCGCTCAATTCAGGCGCTTGGCATCAAGCCGGACATCGTTGTCGAACAACCGCTACCCGAAGAAATGAAGAACAAAAAGATTCGCACCCGCGGCGAGGCTTCTTTGCGCGGCCATTTGAAAGGAGAAGCCGAGAAAGAAGAAGCCGGTTCATCTTCATATGTGCCGCGTGACCGCTCAAAAGATGCGCAGTTGAATTATGCCATCAAGTTTCTCAACGGCACTCTCACCGCCAAAGCCAATCCTAAAAAAGCAGCGGCGGAAACCAAGGCGAATTAAAAGGCCGTTTGGGCGTTTTCGGCTTAAAGCAGAACAGTGATCTAAGAAGCGGTATACCTAAGACATTAGGAGAGTAGCCATTGACCAGCAGATGTAGGAGCTTATACCAAGGGGTACTCCTTTGGTATATTTGCGGTAATCGTCGGCACAACGGTCTTACTGATTGCTCTCAATGACTGGGAAGGTTGATTAGGGCACAATCTGATCACATTAAGAATCGAATCGGATTGTGCTCTAGAATCTTGTTTTGCCGCACAATTTACCCGAAAACCGGCTCCCACTTTTTTAGATTGTCAGATTGCGCTCTAAAGGGTGACGCTCATGCCGCCATCCACATTCAGCCCCGCACCGGTGATATAGCTGGCCTCGTCTGAAGCCAGAAAAAGGGCGGCCTTGGCAATTTCCTCTGGTAATCCAAACCGCCCCATGGGGGTTTGCTGTAACAGGGCCTTGGCTATGAAGGGATTACTGGTGAAACGTTTGGTAAGGGCGGTTTCCACCCAGCCGGGGCAAAGATAATTGACGCGAATATGAAACGGGGCATATTCCAACGCTACCGCCCGCGACAGGGCGGCAACCGCGGCTTTGCTGGCGGAGTAGTTCGACATCTGCCGGGTATGCTTATGGGCCATGATCGAAGACAGGTTGATCACCGCCCCATTGCCTGAAGCTTTCAGCAAGGGAAATCCATCCCGCAAACAGCGCATCACCGCGTTCAGATTGACATCGATTACCTTCGCCCAAACCGCATCATCCATATTGCGAAAATCGGCGCGGCCCGATACGCCGGCATTGTTCACCAAAATGTCGAGCTTGCCATGAGCCTTCTCGACCACCGCAAACATGGCGGCAACATCTTCTGCCCGGGTCACATCGGCCTGAATGGCATGCGCCTTGCCTCCTTTGGCCGCAATCCCCTCGGCTGCGGCAATGACGGCCTTGGCATCGATATCCGTCAAAAACACTTCTGCACCACTTGAAGCGAATCGTTTGGCTATTGCCAATCCGATACCGTCGCCCGCCCCTGTGACCAGCGCAATTTTACCCGCAAGCCGCCCCATGATGTTTCCGTCCCTATTCCACAGATAATCACTCAAACCGCAGCGGATTTTGTGGTATTC
>WGBT01000123.1 GCA_015494185.1 Hyphomicrobiales bacterium
CCGCCACATTGAGCGAACGCATGCCAGGCTTGAGCGGAATTTTCAGCCGTGCGTCGGCAATCTGGTGAACATGATCAGGCACGCCGGCACTTTCCCGGCCCAATAGTAAAACGTCGTCATGCCGAAAAGCAAATCGATAATAAAGTTGAGAAGCTTTGGTCGTAAGCAAGACCAGCCGTCCCGCCGATCCACGGGCTTGTTGTTGGGCGCGATCAGCAAGATAAGCATCGAATGAAACAAAGGACTTGAGATCGACCTGATGAAGATAATCGAGACCGGCACGGCGCAAGGCGCGGTCCGACATATCGAACCCCGCCGGCCCGATCACATCAACGCCAATACCAAGGCACGCCCCCAAACGCAGGATCGTACCGGTATTTTGCGGAATATCAGGTTGATAGAGGGCGATACGCATAACGCGTAGATATGGCGAGAGCTGCTGCAAACAGCAAGCCCCTTGTGCAAATTAGTCGCAGCCTCAGGGGCTGGCCTTTCACTATCAAGAAACATTAAAGTGCAGCCTAATTTACGCCGCCGCAAGTGCGTGCGCAGACACAGGTTTTACTTGAAACTCTTTCAAGAATGCTTGTATTCACGACGGAACTTAATAAAAATCACAGGGGAGGATAGCTCGCGTGGCAGGAAAAGCCAAAGAACCATCACGCCGAGACTTTCTGTACATAGCGACGGGGGCGTTTGCCGCGGTCGGTGCCGCAGGCGCGGTGTGGCCGTTTATCGATCAAATGAATCCGGACGCCTCGGCAAAAGCACTGGCCTCGATTGAGGTTGATCTTGAACCCGTTAAACCCGGCCAAGCGATCACCGTCATGTGGCGTGGCAAGCCGGTGTTTATTCGCAACCGGACAAAAGAGGAAATTGCCAAAGCCAAAGCGGTCAAGCTCGATGAGCTGATCGACAAAAGCGCACGCAATGCCGATTTGCCCGCCAATGCGCCAGCGACAGATGCCAACCGCACCAAGCCGGGCCATGAAAACTGGCTGGTGATGATCGGGGTCTGCACCCATTTGGGCTGCATTCCGAAAGGTCAGGCGGTTGGCGATATTCGCGGCGATTATGGTGGCTGGTTCTGTCCTTGCCATGGCTCACACTATGATTTGGCCGGGCGTATCAGAAAAGGGCCGGCTCCCCAGAACCTGGCCATCCCACACTATAAATTCATCAGCAACACCAAGATCAAGATCGGCTAGGGGGCATTATGCAACACGAATCATCCTACACGCCGACTACCGGCATCGGCCGTTGGCTGGATCAACGGCTGCCAATTCCGCGGGTCATACACGGGCAGTTTGTCGACTTCCCAACACCGCGTAATCTCAACTATATGTGGACTTTTGGCGGGATTTTGACCTTCTTTTTGGCGCTGCAAATCATCACCGGCGTCGTTCTCGTCATGCACTATGTGCCACATGTCGACCATGCTTTTGAAAGCGTCGAGCATATTCGCCGCAATGTGAACTATGGCTGGCTCATCCAAAAGCTGCATGCCAATGGCGCCTCCTTCTTCTTCATCGCGGTCTATATCCATATTCTGCGGGGCATGTATTATGGCTCCTACAAGGCGCCGCGGGAGATGATCTGGATTTTGGGGGTCTTCATCTATGTGTTGATGATGGCTGCCGCCTTTTTGGGCTATGTCCTTCCCTGGGGACAGATGAGCTTTTGGGCGGCTACGGTGATCACCAACCTGTTCACGGCGATCCCTTATGTCGGGGAAAGCATTTTGCAATGGCTGCAAGGGGGCTATTCTGTCGGCCAGCCCACACTCAACCGGTTTTTGAGCCTGCATTATCTGGTTCCCTTCATCATCGCGGCTTTTGTTTTTCTGCATATCTGGGCGTTGCATGTGGTTGGCAACAACAACCCGCTTGGCGTTGATATGCGCGCGCCGAAAAAGGAAGGCTTGCCGTTTCATCCCTACTACACCATGAAAGACGGCTTCGCGATGGTGGTGTTCTTGATCCTGTTCGCCTGGATGGTGTTCTATGTTCCAGATTATCTCGGCCACTCGGACAATTTCATTCCGGCCAATCCATTGGTGACACCGCCGCATATCGTGCCAGAATGGTATTTCTTGCCCTTTTATGCCATCTTGCGGGCGATCCCCGACAAGCTGTGGGGCGTGGTTTTGATGGGCGCGGCGATCTTCGTGTTACTGTTGTTACCTTGGCTTGACACGTCACGGGTTCGCTCCACACGGTTCCGCCCGGTCTATAAATGGTTCTTCTGGTTCTTTGTCTTCACGGTTTTAGCACTTGGCTATTTGGGCGCAAAACCGCCAGAAGGAATCTATCTCTATCTAGCCCGTTTCTTCACGGTCTATTACTTCCTGCACTTCTTCCTGGTACTGCCTTTGTTGGGTTTCCTTGAAAAGCCTGACCCGGTTCCGCCAAGCATTTCCAGGGCGGTTTTGGGAGAAGATCTCAGTCCCGCTGCGGGAGGCACGCCAGAGGCAGCGGCCGCTGCACCGGAAAAGCGATAAGGGGAAGAAGCATGAGAAGAACCATGAAAAAGACAGTGCAACGCTTAAGCGCAGTGGTGCTCGCCGCAGCAGCCTTTGGCGGGGCTGGCGACCTTTCCAACCCAGCCTTTATCAGCCCTGCCATGGCGGCAGGTGGTGAGACCATCCACATCGAACGCCACAAATGGTCGTTTTCGGGCATGTTCGGCACCTTTGATCGCGAACAACTGCGCCGCGGTTATCAGATCTATGCCGATATTTGCTCCGGCTGCCATTCGATGAACCTATTGTATTACCGCAATCTTTCTGAAAAGGGCGGACCTGAACTGCCCGTCGAGAAAATGAAAGAGATTGCGGCAGAGGCTGAAATTCTCGATGGCCCCAATGAAGAAGGCGAAATGTTCGAACGACCTGGCAAGCCGTCCGATCATTTCAAAGCGCCTTACGCAAACGATGCCGAGGCACGGGCCGCCAATAATGGCGCCTTACCGCCTGACCTGTCAGTGATCACCCGGGCGCGCAGTGTTCATGCGAGCTATCCCTGGTATCTGGCACCCTTCGTCTGGCTGGAGGACATTCTTTCCGCCTATCAGGAAAGCGGAGCCGATTACATCTACGCCCTGATGAACGGCTATAAGGAAGTCCCCAAATATGTCAAACAACCAGACGGATCGTGGCGGAAATTGAAAAAGGGTGAAACCGCGCCCGGTGCCATGGAATGTGTCAGCGCCTCAAAAGAAACAGGCTGTGTCAAACTCGCCGAAGGCATGCATTACAATACCGCCTTCCCAGGCCATCAAATCGCCATGCCGCCGCAGTTGGACAACAAGCAGGATGCCGAAGATGTGGTGGCCTTTCTGGCTTGGGCAGCCGAACCGCATTTGGAGGCGCGCAAGACATTGGGCTTTCGCGTGCTACTCTATCTGCTGGTGTTGGCAGGTTTGATGTATATGGTCAAAAAGCGGATTTGGGCAGGCGTCAAGCATTAAGCCTTTGCTTGCTTCTTCCACCAATAAAAACCAACAAGAACGTGGGAACCTCATTCCCGCGTTCTTTTTTTGAGCAACCCTGTCTCTCTGCCCAGCCATTTTCGATTTCCACTTGAAAGACGTGTGCACTATAAGGTGCAAAAGCGTGAGCTTGATCTCACAGACACTTGATATCACTGACAAATGTCAGATCCGTCCTTACCTTCCATGGTGAGCGTTTTTGCATTTTCCCAAACTTTGTCAAGGGCCGCTGAAAGCGGCCGCGAAGCGGTTGCACCCTTGACAAAGTTTGGGAAAATGCGAAGGTCTCATCA
>WGBT01000124.1 GCA_015494185.1 Hyphomicrobiales bacterium
CCAGCGGCTTGCCGACTTGCTTGACGATGGTGGCCGTGCCACGCTGCACCACCCCCTCCATCATCGAGGTGATCTGATAGGCGGTCTGCTCACCAATGACAGATTTCCGAATGTCCCGCAATTCAGGCTCAAACTGTAACTGTGTGCGCCAATCCACCGTTTCCGCAACCCGGCAGTCTGGACACTGCCGTTGATCATGGCGGTAAATGGTTCGCCCCTTACGGTCTTGAATCCGGTCGATCAAGGAAGCAGTGACCTTTTTTCCGCCATTGGCGAGAATCGCATAGCCGGTGGCCAGCCGCATCAAAGTGGTTTCGCCAGCCCCCAAAGACATCGACAAGACCGGTTTCAAATTGTCATAGACTCCAAACTCTCTGGCATATTTGGCAATCAGCGGCATACCGAGATTTTGCGCCAGCCGCACGGTCATCAGGTTGCGGGATTTTTCAATGCCGATGCGCAAAGTGGAGGGACCATAAAACCTCTCCGAGTAGTTTTGCGGCTTCCAGGGATCTTTTCCCGGCCCCTGATCGATCACGATTGGCGCATCAAGGATCACCGTTGCTGGCGTATAGCCGTTGTCAAGGGCCGCAGCATAGACAAACGGCTTGAAGGAGGAGCCGGGCTGGCGCAATGCCTGTGTTACCCGGTTGAACTCACTTAGATCATAGCTGAACCCGCCAACCAGCGCCAATACCCGCCCAGTATGCGGATCCATCACGATCATGGCGCCCCCGACCTCGGGAATTTGCACCAGCTGCCAGCGGGACAGGGATTTTTCATCTTCCGCCAAAACGGGAGGTTTGGTTTTCTTCTTTTTCCGCTTTTTGCTATAAACGATATCCGCCGGGGCGGCATAGATGACATCGCCCACCGCCAGCGTATCGGTCACGGCTTTGGGCGCCTTGCCAAGCAGGTTGCGCTTTCCCTGGCGGCGCAGGAAGGGGCGTGCCCATTTCATGTCTTCCAACGCCAAAATGCCAATATCCCGTTGCTTGCCAAAGCGCCCCGATTTCAATTGCGGCGGGCGCAGGCCAAGCTTGGCACGATGCTTGTTGACATCGAGCACCACCGCCAAACGCCACGGCGCAATATCGTTGGGCGCCTTGATCTTCATCAGCGGCTTCGCCCAATCCCCATCTTCAAGCGCACGGAGGTCAATCTTGTCGACCGGGCCGCGCCAGCCTGTCGTGCGATCATAAGTGACGAGCCCCTTGATCAGCGCATTGCGGGCCATTAACTGCAATTCCGGATCGAGCGTCGTGCGCACCGAAAAACCGCTGGTATTGATCTTGTCTTCGGCCCATAGCCGCGCCAGCGCATCAGGGTTGATGTCCTCATATCTCTTTCCCTTGAAGACCTGGTAATGCTCGATCAATTCCTTGGTTTCCCGCCGATAGGCTTCCGGATATTTCTCCCGGTAAATCGCGGCTTGCGGCAAATACAGTTTGATCAGCTCACGCCGCACTTCCTCGGCGAAAAAATTGGCGGCGAAAATATGGGTGCCGAAGGGACGTATATTGACGTCCAAATCCCGCGCCTTGGCGGCCTCGGCTTCCTCCCGGGAAAGGTAACCATTGATCACCATCCGGTCGAGCACCCAATTGCGGCGCCGCAGCGCCCGCGCCTTACGCCGGAAAGGATGATAGTTGTTGGGCCCTTTGGGCAAGGCTGCCAAATAGGCCATTTGATGCACTTCCAGCTCATTCAACGGCTTGTTGAAATAAATCAAAGAAGCGGCTGCAACCCCATGGGCCCGCAACCCAAGGTAGATTTGGTTAAGATAAAGTTCTAAAATCTCGCGCTTGCTGAAAGTTTTCTCCAACCGAAACGACAAAATCGCTTCCTTGATCTTCCGCTCAAGACTGCGCTTGCGCGTCAGGAAAAAATTCTTGGCCACCTGTTGAGTGATGGTCGAGGCCCCGGCCAGTTGCCCGCCGCCCATATATTTCCGCGCCAAAGCCTTGATGATGCCAATCGGATCAATCCCCTTGTGCTTGAAGAAATTTTTGTCTTCCGCCGACAAAAAAGCATTGATCAACTGTTGCGGCATGACGCTGACCGGCACATAAACCCGCCGTTCGCGGGCATATTCCGCCAACAGGCGGCCATCATTGGCGTGGATACGGGTCATGATTGGCGGCGCATAGTTGCGCAAAACCCGGGTATCGGGCAGCGAACGTGATAGATTATGCAGATAAACCGCCGCGCTGGCCCCGCCAATCACCACCATCAAGGTGCCAATGCTGAAGGCCCAGCCAAGAAAATTGACAATAAACGGCAGCTTTCGCTTCTTCCGCGGTTTGGGCGGCGGGTATATGGGATTTAAGGTTTTCATATCAATTCAGACTTGTACCCCATCCGATTGGTTGGCTTGCCGATCAAGCGCCATTTTCACCACCCCTTCAGGGTCTAACACCATTTTAATGCGGGCTCAAAACGATCACACCACAACAAGCCCCGCCTAAAGCATAACATAAAACATGGCAAGAACACGGAAGACGCGCGGCATATGCTCTCATATGCTCTCATATGCTTGCTCTCAAGGCTCAAGGTCCAATGGCAACACGCCGTTCAAAATATTTTTTTACGGCTCTCGTCATCGCAGCAGCCACCTTCTTGCGCCAGGCTTTTGAGGTCAGCAAATTGACGTCTTTTGAATTGGTCATATAGCCCAGCTCGATCAAGACCGAAGGCACATCTGGGGCTTTCAAGACCCGCAAATCGGCAAAACGATGCGGGCGAATATTCAATTTGGTCG
>WGBT01000125.1 GCA_015494185.1 Hyphomicrobiales bacterium
CCCCATGGTGTATCCTTAACCCACCTCGTGGGCCTTGCAAACCTAAAACCTGCTCTTTATTCGCCAAATTTAGTTTTTTGGTTGCGTTGCAATGCTCGTGGCCTCTCCACTTTGCCATATTGCCGCTTGTTTTCGTTTTTCGTTCGCGACTCTTCTTCCAGGTTTCTCTATCTTGACCTTGCCTTGCACACAGGCACACAATGTTTGCCAGCCGGCAGGAAATGCAATATGTGCTTGCAACATGATCCGTTTGCGATAGGAACAGGAAAAAGCGGAAAAACCAAGGCAGGCGCGGCCAAGTTCTGTTTTCAACAAAAACAGTTAGTAGGGATAGCTTATTATGACGGCAACGCAAACGCAAAAATTGGATGTTGGCGACACGGCCCCAGATTTCACCTTGCCGCGCGATGGCGGCGGTGAAGTTTCATTGCATGACCTGCGCGGAAAAATCGTTGTGCTGTTTTTTTATCCAAAGGATGATACCAGCGGTTGCACCATGGAGGCGATTGATTTTACCGCTGCCCTTGAAGCCTTTGCCAAAGCGGGCGCTGAAGTGTTGGGCATTTCGCCAGATCCGGTGAGCAAACATGACAAATTCAAAGCCAAACACGACTTGAAGGTGACGCTGCTTTCAGACGAAGAAAAAACCACCTTACAAGCCTATAATGTCTGGGTCGAAAAAAGCATGTATGGCCGTAAATATATGGGGGTGGAACGCTCGACCTTCGTCATCGATCCAGAAGGCAAAATCGCTCGGGTTTGGCGTAAAGTCAAAGTCAAGGGGCATGTCGACGAGGTGCTGGCCTTCGTTCAGTCAATGCAATAACAAACTGAAGCTTAACCATCTGTTTGCGGCAGGACGATACAGCAAGGGGACGAGTGACGGTTTTGACGACTTCACCCAGTTTGGCTGATAACTTGACGGCTATTCTCACCACAGCCGATCCCATGGCCAAGGTCGAGCTTGCCAAACAAACCGCAAAGAGCTGGTTCAACCAGGGGATGTCATTGGGGCTGCAATCACAAGCCCATCAGCTCCCCACACGCCCAGCCCGGCCCGACAAGCCGGTTCTGCGCCCGCCCAGAGAAATGCCGCGGCGGCGAATCGGTGGCGCCAAAGGCCGGATTGCCCATATCCACGCCCTGGCCCATATCGAATTCAACGCTATCGATATGGCGTTTGATCTGGTCGCCCGGTTTCTGTTTACGGATGTGCCGCGGTCTTTTTTCTCCGATTTCATTCAAATCGGTGTCGAGGAAGCCAAACATTTTTCCCTGCTCAATCGGCGGCTCAAACAGCTTGGCAGCGAATATGGAGCGCTGCCAGCCCATGATGGTCTTTGGCAAACCGTAGAACAAACAGGCCATGACCTGCTGGCGCGGTTGGCGATCGTGCCGCTGGTTTTGGAAGCGCGGGGGCTTGATGTCACCCCCTCGATGATCGAGAAATTCAAAAACGCCGGCGATCCTGAAACCGCGCGTATCCTCCACATCATATACACCGATGAAAAACGCCATGTCGCAACCGGCATGCGCTGGTTCTTGTATCATTGCCAACTGAGCGGAAAAACACCGCAACCAACCTTCCATGACATCGTAAGAACATATTTTCGTGGCGGTCTTAAGCCGCCATTCAATGACAAGGCCCGCTCGCAAGCAGGTCTTACGCCGGGCTTTTACAAGCCAATGATGGTAACATAAACTTGTCTGGAGATGGGAAACGTGAACCTTTGTCATGGTGTTGACGATATGCCGGTTGGACGATACGGACAGGGCTTCGCCAGCACCGTAAAGCCATTGGAAGAAAATGACACAGATTGTGAAATTTCATTAACCAAATCACCCTATAACCGAAACATGAATTTGATCTTGCAACAGACTTTGACCGCAACGGCCAAAAGTCACAGGGCAAAGTTTCAGGCGGGATCAGATGGCGTAAGTCGAAGCTTGCTGAAATTTCACGGCAACTCAACTCACGCTCATTCAAGGCGCTTGTGCTTTGTTGATGACAAGGGACAAGCGGCATAATATAGTGAACAAGAACACCTTTATGGGTTGACAATGATCTTTCGGAAACAAGCAATCGGGCATGTTTGCAGTGATTGTCGCCATCAAGGTGTCTCAAGCGATGAGGAACCGCGCAAATGGTGGTCTGTACCGGGGCAGAGCCTTGAAAATTTGAGGCTGAAAACCCTATGGTTTGTTCGCAAAAGCTTGAGGACTGTTCACAAAAGCAAAGATTTTGCTCAGCGACAAGCGGCCCGACCAAGGGAAAGAGAAAAGGTCACTTGGGGATTGAAGGGGCTTGCAAGACTTTTGAAACGAGTCACGGCTGTGTAAAATCTTAACTGGCTTGGGTTACCTTTGCGGGAGACGTTCTTGGGAACGCGCCTTGTCTTTTGGCAGTTCCGCAGAATCTTGAAGGAGTCGATTCAATGTTTACGAAAAAAGAGTCTGGCGGATTTGATCAGCCAAGTCCTGCCGCTACGCCGGCGGCAACGCCTGCCAATGTCGCCGCAACAACTGCACCAGCACCATCAACCTCTGCGCCAATGGCGTCGGGCAAGGTGGTTCCCTCGATTATTGGAACCGATTTGACCGTGACTGGAAATGTGATTTCAAAAGGTGAAGTCCAGGTCGATGGTGTGATTCAGGGCGATATCAATTGCACCTCCTTGATCGTCGGCGAAAAAGCCCAGATCACCGGCGGCATCGTTGCCGAAGATGTGGTTGTACGTGGAAGCGTCAAAGGCTCGATTCGCGGCGTCCGCGTCACCCTGCAATCGACTTCCAAAGTCGATGGCGATATTTTCCATAAGTCCATTGCAATTGAGCAAGGCGCCTATTTTGAAGGGAAATCCCGCCGCAGCGAAGATCCCATCGCCTCAGCCCCCAAAATTGATGCCAAGGGAGGAACTGCAAATGGGGCCGTTAAGGCACCTCCAGCA
>WGBT01000126.1 GCA_015494185.1 Hyphomicrobiales bacterium
GTGTCAATCTCCTCGCTTGAATGAATTGCGACAATGCGTCAACTTGGTTTCAACATTTCATGGCACAGGCATGGTGCTGAACTATTGATCACGCTTGGCAATGACGCTAAACAAATGCAATAGTTTGGTAATTTCGTCCCCAAAACATCGCGCAATCTTCTAGCGGCGGCAAGCGCGGCGAAAAAATTGGCAAAATGGACGAAAAAACCACAATGACAAATGTTGTGTGGGAGGTTATGTGAGCGAATTTACAGCTGAACAAGAGCTCAAGGCGTACCGGGAAATGCTGCTGATCCGCCGCTTTGAAGAAAAGGCTGGACAGCTTTACGGCATGGGCTTCATCGGCGGATTTTGCCACCTCTATATCGGCCAAGAAGCCGTCGTCGTCGGCATGCAAATGGCTATTAAACCGGGCGATCAGGTGATCACGACCTATCGCGATCACGGCCATATGCTGGCGATTGGGATGGACCCGCGCGGGGTGATGGCCGAGCTCACCGGAAGACGAGGCGGCTATTCACGCGGCAAGGGGGGCTCGATGCATATGTTTTCCGTAGACAAGGCATTTTATGGCGGCCATGGCATCGTTGGGGCCAATGTGCCGCTGGGCACCGGGCTTGCTTTTGCCAACCGCTATCGCCAAAACGATCATGTCTGCCTGACCTATTTTGGCGATGGGGCGGCCAATCAGGGCCAGGTTTACGAATCCTTCAACATGGCCAAGCTGTGGCGCCTGCCGGTCGTCTATATCATCGAAAACAATAAATATGCGATGGGCACCAGTGTTGGCCGCTCTTCGGCGACAACGGATCTGTCGCAGCGCGGCCGCAGCTTCGATATTCCCGGCGAGCAGGTCGACGGCATGGATGTCCGGGCGGTGAAAGCCGCCGGTGACAAGGCCGTGGCCCATGCCCGCAGCGGTGAAGGACCGTATATCCTGGAAATGTTGACCTATCGCTATCGCGGCCACTCCATGTCTGATCCGGCAAAATATCGCTCCAAGGAAGAAGTGCAGAAAATGCGCGCAGAACGTGATCCAATCGAGCAGGTCAAGAAACGTATCCTGGCCCATCAACTGGCGAGCGAGGCAACCTTGAAAGAGATCGAACAAGAGATCAAGGCAATCGTCAATGACGCCGCTGAATTTGCCCAAAACGACGCCGAACCAGACCCCAGCGAGCTTTACACGGACGTTCTTCTTCCCCTTGCCGACGCTGCGGAATAAAACGCCTGTCTGCAGCACTTGGGAGAAGCTGCCAATGGAGAACAACCACACAAGCCAAATGGCGATGTGAAAGTGAAGAAAACGCACGAGCTTAGCAAAGAATAGATACGCGGGACCCGAAGAAAACACGCGGATCGAAGAGAAGGCGTGCGATAGGAGAGAGAAAGAAAAGCCCATGCCGACACCCATTTTGATGCCGGCCCTGTCGCCAACCATGGAGGAAGGCAAACTGGCCAAATGGCTGGTCAAGGAAGGCGATAATGTCAGTGCTGGCGATGTGATCGCTGAAATTGAAACCGATAAGGCGACCATGGAAGTCGAAGCCGTCGAAGAAGGCCGGCTGGGGCGGATTTTGGTTCAAGCTGGGACTGACAATGTTCAGGTCAACACACCGATTGCGGTGATCTTGGAAGAAGGCGAAGACGTGGGGGATATCACGGTTGAAAGCTTCACCCCCCCACAAGCTTCTGCCAAACCAGAGGCAACCCTGGCACCCGTGGCCCCATCCCTGCCGCCCTCGATTGTCCCGCCACACGATCAGACCACGCCCCCATCATCAGATCCGCCAATCCCTGAAGGCACCGAAATGGTGACCCTCACCGTGCGGGAAGCCTTGCGCGATGCCATGGCCGAAGAGATGCGCCGTGACGAAAATGTCTTTGTCATGGGCGAGGAAGTTGCGGAATATCAGGGAGCTTACAAGGTCACGCAAGGACTGTTGGCGGAATTTGGCGAGCGGCGGGTGATCGATACGCCGATCACCGAACATGGCTTTGCCGGTCTGGGCATCGGCGCGGCTTTTGCTGGGCTCAGACCGATTGTCGAGTTCATGACCTGGAATTTCGCCATGCAGGCGATGGATCAGTTGATCAATTCGGCGGCCAAAACCCTTTATATGTCGGGGGGGCAGATGGGCTGTCCGATTGTATTCCGCGGCCCCAATGGAGCGGCAGCACGGGTGGCGGCGCAGCATAGTCAGGATTTTTCCGCCTGGTATGCCCATGTGCCGGGGCTGAAACTGATAGCCCCTTATTCTGCGGCGGATGCCAAGGGGCTGTTGAAGGCGGCGATTCGCGATCCCAACCCGGTTTTCGTGTTGGAAAATGAAATCCTTTATGGCCGCAGTTTCGAGGTACCCGCCTGGGAAGACTGGGTGTTGCCGATTGGCAAGGCGCGGATTTTGAAACCAGGGCGGGACGTGACCCTTGTCAGCTATTCGCGCGGGCTGGATTACTGCCTGGAAGCGGAGCAAGAATTGTTGGCGATGGGGATTTCTGCAGAAATCATCGATTTGCGCAGCCTGCGGCCGATTGATTTTGAAACCATTTTTGCCTCGGTGCGGAAAACCAACCGGATTGTCACCGTTGAAGAAAGCTGGCCGGTTTGTTCGATTGGATCGGAAATCTGTTCGCGGGTGGCTTCGGAGGTTTTCGACTATCTCGATGCCCCGCCAATGAAAGTTTCCGGGGCCGATGTGCCGATGCCTTATGCCGCCAATCTGGAAAAACTGGCGCTGCCTTCTGCCGAACAGGTCATAGCGGCAGCCCGAGCCGTCTGTTACCGATAATTTTTGGCTGTTATTGAGACTAAACCTATGCCCATACCAATTTTGATGCCGGCCCTGTCGCCGACGATGGAAGAAGGGACGCTGGCCAAATGGCTGGTCAAGGAAGGGGACAGGGTTTCTGCCGGTGATGTCATCGCAGAAATCGAAACCGACAAGGCCACCATGGAGGTTGAGGCCGTCGACGAAGGTGTGATTGGCAAGATTATCGTGGCGGCGGGCCAGGAACATGTGGCGG
>WGBT01000127.1 GCA_015494185.1 Hyphomicrobiales bacterium
ATGGCCACCGATGCCGTTGCGCAGGACTTTGTGCTGCTCCAAGAAAGTGTCCGTGAGGCCGGGCGGATTGCGCTGGATTATTTTGCTTCCCGCAAAGTGCCGTTTCGTCATAAGCCAGATGGAAGCGAAGTCAGCGAGGCGGATCTGGCGGTCGATCATTTCCTGAAAACCAAATTGCTGGAAGAACGGCCCGGCTATGGCTGGCTTTCCGAAGAAGGAGAAGATGATCTCAGCCGGTTGTCGGCGTCACGGTTATGGGTGGTCGATCCGATTGATGGCACCCGTGCCTTTTTGCAAAAAAAGCCTTTCTGGGTGGTCTCGGCGGGGCTTGTCGTTGCGGGGCGTCCGGTTTTGGGCTGTGTTTACAACCCGGTTCGGGATGAATTTTTTGCCGCTCAAAAGGGGGGAGGGGCGGCCTTGAATGGCGAAAGGATCAAGGTCAGCCGCCGTGAACAACTCGCCGGCAGCCGTATTGTCGCCACGAAGGGCACCTTTCGCCCAACTCTGTGGGCGGCGCCATGGCCCAAGATCGAACGGTTCTGGGCCAATTCGATCGCTTACCGGATCTGTCTGGTGGCCAGCGGGGCGGCGGATGCAACCCTTTCGCTGTCTGGCAAGAGTGATTGGGATGTTGCCGCCGCTCAGGTCATTGTCGAAGAGGCGGGGGGGCGTCTTACCGCCCATGATGGCAGTGCATATGTCTATAATCAGCCCCGGCCCCGGCAGAAAAGTGTGCTTGCGGCAGGTGCTGCGCTGTTTCCGGCCTTGCTGGCTCGAACGAAAACCGTGGATCCGATCCTTCTTGGAGGGTAGATTAGTCGTGGTGGGGCTGGTGCGGTCGTGATGGTCCAACTCAAAAGGAGGCTGGAAGAGGAGGGGACTTGGAAGAGAAGCTTTTTGCCGATCAACGGGCCATTGACCGCGCTGACGACGCACTTCAAAAGCAGATTTCGGCCCCGGCTGTGGTGGCGCGGATCTGGCGGGAGCATTTGCGCCCGAACTGGCGGCTGTTGCTGCTCTCAGCGGTGGCGATGCTTTTTTCAGCGGCAACCACGGCGGCGATTCCAACGCTGTTGCGGGTTTCTGTCGATGATATTTTCGTTGGCAAGGATTCGAGTTTGGTGCTGACGCTGACGGTTTTGGTCCTCATCGTCACCTTTTTCAAGTCGATGTCCGAATATGTTTCCAAGGTCGCCATTGCCTTTCTTGGCACCCGGTTTGCTGCGAATTTGCGGATTCGGATGTTTGAGCGGATTGCCCATGCGGATCTCAACTGGATCGAATCGATTCATTCCGGCCGTTTTCTTTCCAGCTTTCTAAACGATATCAATCAAATCACCTCAACGGCGGGGCTGATCATTGTGGGGCTTGGTCAGAACCTCATGAAAGTGGTGTTTCTGGGCGGCTATCTGTTTTATCTCGATTGGCGGCTTGCGCTGGTGATCATGACCACGATGCCGCTTGCGGTGATGTCGATGAAGCGGCAGCGCAAGAAAATGCGTAAATCCGCCCGGAAGACCATGCAGGAAACCGGTGATCTGTCGGCGCTGATCGTCCAGACATTGCGCAGCTTGCGGATCGTTCGGGCCTATGGGCAAGAAGCCAAGGAAATCGCCCGGGCGACCTCGACGATCAATCGCGCCCAGGAATTTACCATGCGCGGGGTGCGTGCCCGGGCTTTGTCCGGCCCGGCGGTTGAGCTGGCCGCAGGGTTGGGTTTTGCCTTAGCGATTTATGTTGCGGGCACCCGGGGCATTGAAGGGGATATGACGGTTGGGGAATTTTCCGCCTTTATGGCCGCGGTGATGTTGATGTATCAGCCGCTCAAATCGGTTGCCACCTTGCAGACCGCGTTGCAAGAAGGGGTGACGGCAGCTGGGCGGGTCTATGGTATTATCGACCGCAAGATTGCCCATCCGGACAAACCCGGCGCCAAACCCTTGCAAGTGGGACCAGGCGCCATTCATTTCGAGGATGTCTCATTTCACTATGCTGATGGTCAGCCGGTTCTGAAAAATTTCTCGCTCACCGTGCCGGCGAAAAAAACAGTGGCGCTCGTGGGGCCTTCCGGAGCCGGCAAGTCTTCGATTTTGGCGCTGGTGCAGCGTTTCTTCGAGCCGCAATCTGGGCGTATCTTGATCGATGGCCAGCCGATCAGTGATGTCACGGCGCAAAGCCTGCGGCGCAATCTGGCGCTGGTGACCCAAGAACCGGTCATTTTTGATGATACGATCCGGGCCAATATTGCCTATGGCCGTGATGATGCAACTCTTGATGAGATTGTTGAAGCGGCAAAGGCAGCGGCCGCCCATGATTTCATCACCGCATTGCCTCAAGGCTATGACACGCCGGCCGGGGAGGCGGGAAATGCCTTGTCGGGGGGGGAACGCCAACGTATTGCGATTGCCCGGGCGATTTTGAAAGATGCGCCGATTTTGCTGCTCGATGAGCCGACCAGCGCGTTGGATGCCCGGGCTGAAGCCAAGGTTCAGGTTGCGCTTGAACATCTGATGGCTGGGAAAACCGTGCTGATGGTGGCGCATCGGTTGTCGACGGTCAAATCTGCCGATCTCATATGTGTGCTTGACCATGGCCAAATTGTCGAGCAGGGCAGTCATCAGGAATTGCTCGCCAAAGATGGCTTTTATGCGGTTTTGTATCGAACGCAGTTTGCGGCTGACAGGACCGATGCTAATGTGATTTTGGATTTTGTGCCCAAACACAAGGGAACCGCCGGCCGTGATAAGACTTAAGCAAGTCTTGCAAGCCAAGTCTGTACCGGGGGCGTTTAGATGTGAGCCATTGAGCTGAATCGAAGTGGAAATGAGAACGCCGTGTCGAGAGTGCGGAAACCGGTAACACCGCATTTAGCGGGGCGGTCTAAGCGGCCGAAAAAGCCAGGTTGGATGCCGCGGTTGAAATTTCGCCTGTATCGAATGATGGGGCCGCTGCTGGCGGGCTATGTGCGTTTGGTTTACCGCACCAGTACGGTGATCACGGAACCGGTCGATTTTGCGACCCGTTTTGAGAAAGTCAGGCCCTTTATCATGGGCTGCTGGCATGGGCAATTTCTTTGCACAGCGGTGTTCAAGCCAAAGGATTTGCGGGTTGCGGCCATGGTGGCCCGTCATCATGACGCGGAATTGATTGCCGCTGTGCAAGAACAGTTTGGTATTGAGCTGGTACGCGGGGCGGGGGCCGCACATCGTAAACGCGACCGTGGCGGTGCAATCGCCTTGCGCCGTTCAATTCGTGCCTTGGCTGAGGGGGCAACCTTTTTCATGACCGCAGATGTGCCGCCAGGACCAGCGCGCAAGGCGGGGCGGGGAATTGTCAAATTGGCGCAGAAATCCGGCCGGCCAGTGGTGCCGATTGCGGTTGCCACCAGCCGTTATAAGGCATTTTCAAACTGGAGCCGGTTTACCGTCAATCTCCCTTTTTCAAAGATGGCCTTGGTAATGGGAGAGCCGATCTGGGTGGCTTCTGATCTTGATCCCAAAGCGTTTGAAGAACGGCGGCAGCTCATCGAAGACAGTTTGAATGCTGTGACCAAACGTTGTTATGAACTGGTTGGCGCGGTCGATCCAATGGCGGCGGGGGCGGCCACATCGGCCAAACCGGGCCTTTTACTGTCAAGCTATCAGCGGCTGACCCGTGTGGGGCCGCTGCTTGTCCCGCTGATTTTGGCGTTGCGGCGGCGGCGCGGCAAGGAAGACCCTGCACGCATGAAGGAACGTTACGGCATTGCCGGGGTGAAACGCCCCAAAGGAAGGCTGGTTTGGATTCATGCTGCAAGTGTTGGGGAAACCAACGCCGTACTGCCATTGCTGCGCAAGTTGCACGACGATCATCCGTGGCTGAATTTCTTACTGACAACGGGGACGACGACTTCTGCCGCCTTGGCCGGAAAGCGGTTGCCGGAACGGGCATGGCATCAATATGTTCCCGTTGATGTTCCCCAATTCGTCGATCGCTTTCTTGATCATTGGCGGCCTGATCTGGCGTTGTTTGTCGAATCTGAAATCTGGCCGAATTTACTGCTGCGCTCAGCCGGGCGGAATATTCCTGTGATTTTGGTCAATGGCCGGATGTCGAAGCCAAGCTTCAAAAAATGGCACCGTTATGCCAAATCCGCCCAACCACTGTTTGCAAGTTTTGCCATGATTTTGGCGCAAAACCAGAAATTCGCTTTGCATTACACCCGCCTTGGTGCCGAAAATATCAAGGCAGTGGGCAATCTGAAGTTGGATGCGCCCCCGCCGCCTTATGCGCCTGATGAACTGGCCCGGCTTGAGAGACTGACCGATGGCCGGCCGGTGTTTCTCGCCGCAAGCACGCATCCCGGTGAAGAAGAGCAAATCATTGCCGCCCATCATCTTATAGCCCAGTCCCGCCCCGATCTATTGACGATTATCGTGCCCCGGCATCCCGAGCGGGGGGACGCCATTGCAGCGATGATTGCGAGCCAACGCAATCTTACGATTGCGCAACGCTCACAGGGGGCGCAACCTGACCGTGCGTGTCAAATCTATCTTGCCGATACCCTTGGGGAACTCGGCCTGTTCTACCGGCTTGCCGATGCTGCTTTCATAGGGGGATCGCTGGTGCCTCATGGGGGGCAAAATCCCATTGAACCGGTGATGAGCGGCGTGCCGCTGTTGGCGGGTCCGCATCATTTCAATTTTGCCGACATTTACAAGATTTTGCTGAACAAGGGAGGCGGCAGGCCGGTTGCCAGTGCGGCCGAACTGGCGCAGCAGGTGCTCGAATTGTTCGATGATCCTGCAGCGGCGCAGGCACAGGTCATGCGGGCGCGGTCACTTGTTGCGGAACATGGCGGCGCGCTAGAGCGAACGCTTGCCGCGCTTGAACCGTTTTTGCCACCGCCGCCACTTTCTCATACTGGTATAACGGACGCGGAGGCTGAGGATCAGGCCGGTAGCAGTGGGGAAGGGGTGCGTTGTGCGTCTTAAGTCCCCCAGCTGGTGGTTTGCGAAAGATGAGAAAGATGATCGGTTGCGTTGGCAGGCCGCCTTGCTGGCACCTGTTGGTTTTTTATATGGTGCTGTGGCTCGCACGCGTTTTGTCCTGAAAAAATCCTACCAAGCGCGCCTGCCGGTGATCTGTATCGGCAACTATACGCTGGGCGGGGCGGGCAAAACCCCCACGGCACTGACCTATGCGCGGCTGTTGTCGCAGCTTGGCTATCAGCCGGTATTTTTGTCCCGTGGTTATGGGGGCAAGCTTTCTGGTCCTCATCGGGTCAATCCTGAACGGGATACCGCCAGCGATGTCGGCGACGAACCGCTTCTCTTGGCGGCCCATGCGCCAACGGTGATTGCCCGTGACCGCCGGGCGGGGGCGCAATTTATCGAACGCTATCTGGCCGCGGCGGGGAAGAAAGTCCCGGTTGGTTCCCGGTATGTCATTATAATGGATGACGGGTTTCAAAATCCGCAATTGCATAAAGATATCTCGGTGATCGTGCTCGATGGTGCAACCGGTATTGGCAATGGCTGCGTGTTTCCTGCGGGACCGTTACGCGCGCCTTTGCCGTTTCAGTTGGCGCGGACCGATCAGTTGATCGTCAACGGGGCAGGGCGGCGGGCGGCTTCCCTCGTTCAAATGCTGAAAGCCCGCGGCCGGCAGGTTTTTCAGGCCCAGGTCCGCCCGGTGGTTGCGGATAGGGAGGATTGGGCGGGACGCAGGGTGATCGCCTTTGCGGGGATTGCGCGGCCGGAGAAATTCTTTACATTGCTGGAGCGGCTGGGGGCCGATGTGCGTATCCGCCTGCCTTATGGTGATCACCAGGTCTACAGCGAGGAAGACGCCGCTTTTTTGCTGGCATTGTCAGCAGCCAAAGAGCTTCCTTTGGTGACAACCGAAAAGGATTTCGCGCGGATGTCCCGGTTTGGTCAGGTTGGCAAGTTGCGGGCTGTGGTGAAAACCTTGCCCGTGAGGCTCGAAATTGAAGGGGAGGAGCACCTGAAAGCAAAACTGGCAGAGCGGTTAGCCGAGATCAATCACCGGATAGGGACCGGCAAGCCTGGGGGAGGCCCATGACGAAGGTGATTTGCAATATTATATGGAGAATGCCAGTGTCTCACCATGGAATGTAAGGGCTGGTTTCGGCCAGAAGCTGGGGGCCGTCAATGACAAAGACCTTTAAACCCTTGCAAAATTTCAAGGCTCAGCGGCTGTTTGTGGAAGCGCCACTGGTTGCAGGGGAGGAAATCACCGTAAGCGATGGGCAGGCGCATTATCTGGCCCATGTTCTGCGCTTGAAAGCGGGAAATTCCATTCTGGTTTTCAATGGCTTGCATGGGGAATGGTTGGCCGAGATCGTGGCGATCAAACGCAATACTTGCCGTCTTGTTTTACGCCGGCAAACCCGCCGGCAGGAACAGGGTCCTGATATTCATTATCTGTTTGCTCCATTAAAACGGGCCCGGCTCGACTATATGGTGCAGAAAGCCTGTGAAATGGGGGTGGCGGTTTTGCAGCCGGTTCTCACTCGATATACTGAAGTCACCCGGGTCAAACTGGAGCGAATGCGGTCGAATGTCATCGAGGCGGCGGAGCAATGCGGCATTCTCTATCTGCCGGACATTCGTGAACCGCAAAAACTGGACCGGTTATTGGCTCAATGGGTGCCGGAGAGGCATTTGATTTTTTGCGATGAAGCGGCGGAAATCCGCTCACCTTTGACGGCATTGCAAGCCACTGCAAAGGCTCCCGTTGCGGTTTTGATTGGTCCTGAAGGCGGATTTTCGCCCGAGGAGCGGAAACTTTTGCGGGCCCAACCCTTTGTGCAGGCGATTTCGCTGGGGCCGCGGGTGTTGCGTGCCGATACTGCAGCGGTTGCCGCACTGGCGCTTGTCAATGCGGTGCGTGGCTCATAGGCGGCGGCGCCCGTGACATTTGGTGACGGGCCGGTGGCTTGCAAGTTCCATATCCCCCTATGCTATAACCGATAGGTGATCTTTTCCCGCCCCCATGGCGTCGTCAAAATGACAATAATTCTCTGCATAGCCCGGCCAGATGGCACTGGAGCATTCTGAAGATGGTTGCATCCGATCTATTGAGCCCAACAATTCAATCGAAAACCGAACTGGTTTCTTATCTTGAAGCAGGATGCAAACCGCGTGAGGCTTGGGCGATCGGCACCGAACATGAGAAATTCGGATTTCACAAGGATGATCTCACACCATTGCCCTATGAGGGGCCGCGCGGAATTCGCGCCATGCTTGAAGGCATGGTCAAATATTGCAATTGGAAACCGGTGTTTGAAGACGGCAATCTGATTGCGCTGATTTGTCCGGAAGGGGGATCGATCACGCTGGAGCCTGGCGGTCAGTTGGAATTGTCGGGGGCGCCGCTTGATAATATTCACCAGACTTGCGAGGAGGTGAACCGTCATCTCAAGCAAGTCCGTGAAGTGGGCGACCAATTGAATATTGGTTTCTTGGGGATTGGTTTTTCTCCGAAATGGCGCCTTGAAGACACGCCAGTGATGCCGAAAAAGCGCTATGAGATCATGCAGGCCTATATGCCCACCCGCGGCCGTCATGGTCTTGATATGATGTTCCGCACGGCCACGGTTCAGGTCAATCTTGACTTTTCAGATGAAGCGGACATGGTGAAAAAGTTCCGCGTGTCGCTGGCGCTGCAGCCCGTTGCCACCGCGATTTTCGCCAATTCTCCCTTTACCGATGGCAAGCCCAATGGTTTTTTGTCCTATCGTGCTGCGATGTGGCAACAGACCGATCCAGATCGTACGGGGTCGCTGCCATTCGTTTTTGAGCCTGGTATGGGCTTTGAGCGTTATGCGGATTATGCTTTGCAGGTGCCGATGTATTTGATCGTTCGCGACGGTGAATATATCGATGCCACAGGCGGGACTTTTGCCGATTTTCTGGCGGGCCGTCATGGCAAGCTTGCCGCCTATCGGCCGGCACTGGCGGATTGGGAAACTCATTTGACGACGCTGTTTCCAGAAGTCCGCCTGAAGCGGTTTTTGGAGATGCGGGGGGCGGATGGCGGTCCGTGGCGTGGCTTGTGTGCGCTGCCGGCACTTTGGACCGGTTTGCTTTATGATCAGACAGCCCTTGATGCGGCTTTCGATCTGATCAAGGATTGGACGGTTGCAGAACATGAAACTCTGCGTGCTCAGGTGCCGCGGCTGGCTCTCAAGACACCGTTCCGCAAGGGTAAACTGGTTGATGTGGCGCGGGAAATGGTGGCGATTGCCAAACAGGGCTTGAAGAACCGCAACCGGCTTGACGAAGTTTGCGGCGATGAACGCCAGTTTTTGGGGGAAGTCGAACGCATCATCGACGAAGAAAAGACCCGTGCGGAACGGTTGCTGGAGCTTTATCATGGGGAGTGGAACAGGGATATTTCCCGGCTTTTCAAGGATATGGCCTATTAGGTTCTGTTGAAGAGCGGCAGGGGCTCAATGTATCATATCAGCAGATTCTGATCTCACTCATATTCCTTCATCATTACTGGCCGAAACCTGTCCTTACATTCCATGGTGAGCGTTTTTGCATTTTCCCAAACTTTGTCAAGGGCCGCTGAAAGCGGCCGCGAAGCGGTTGCACCCTTGACAAAGTTTGGGAAAATGCGAAGGTCTCATCATGGAAAGTAAGGACGGATCTGACACTTTCTATTGGTTCCAGGGTGCTTGTTATATCAAGCACCTGCTTGGTCTTTGTTCCTGTTCTGTGCACCGTTCAATTAACGCAGACTTTTCAAAGGGATACGGAAAGCCTGCATTGGTCAATGAAAAAGACCTTTTGTCTTATTCTTCAAATTCCACCAGTGTTGTGCATTCCAGTCCCAGGTCATTGAGGCGTTTGTGGCCGCCTAAATGGGGCAGGTCCACGATAAAGCCCGCGCCAACGACTACGCCACCGGCTTCGCGAACGAGTTTGACGGCGGCTTCCGCCGTCCCACCGGTGGCAATCAGATCATCGATGATCAATATCCGTTCCCCTTCGCGGATCGCATCTTCATGCATCTCAATAACATCGACCCCATATTCCAGTTGATAATCCTGGCCGATGGTCCGCCCCGGCAATTTGCCTTTTTTGCGGATCGGGACGAAGCCGGTTCCAAGCCGGTCGGCCACAGCGCCGCCGATGATAAAGCCGCGGGCCTCGATTCCCGCCACGGCTTCGACACCGGCGTGACGATAGGGCCGGGCCAAACGTTCGATACAGGCGGAAAGCCCCGCACCATTGCCAAGCAAGGTGGTGATGTCGCGGAATGTGATGCCAGGTTTGGGGTAATTGGGGATGCTGCGAATAAGCGCCTTGATATCGATATCCATGGTCATGATGGGGATGTTTCCTCTTCGCGTTTCTTCAAGACCCGTCCTGCAATGGCGTCAAGCTTTGCCAGCAGCACGGGATCGCGGTCTTGCGGAGGGGTGATGATCGCTGTTTCAAGTGCTCGATCCGAGCCGATTGGGCAGGGTTCATGGTGTTTGGGGAAGTTCTTGGCCAAGTGCATGATCAGGTTTTTGGCTTTTTCCACATTGGCCCGCATGACCCGCAGAATTTCAGGAATGTCCACATCGCTGTGATCGTCGTGCCAGCAGTCATAATCGGTGATCATGGCGACACTGGCATAACAGATTTCGGCTTCGCGGGCGAGTTTGGCTTCGGGCATATTGGTCATGCCAATGACATCACAGCCCCAGGAGCGGTAGAGATTGGATTCGGCGCGGGTTGAAAATTGCGGCCCTTCCATGACCAGATAGGTGCCGCCGTAGCTGACTTCGATCTGCGCCATTTGGGCGGCCTGAAACACCCTGTTGGAAAGCCCCGGCGAAACCGGATCGGCCATTGCCACATGGGCGACGCAGCCGCGGCCGAAAAAGCTTTTTTCGCGGGCGAAAGTGCGGTCGATGAACTGATCAACGATCACGAAGTGACCTGGCGGGTATTGTGTCCGCAAAGAACCGCAGGCGGAGATCGATACCAGATCGGTGACCCCAAGACGCTTCATGGCATCGATATTGGCCCGGTAGTTGATCTGGCTTGGCGGGATCGTATGGTTGTTGCCATGGCGCGGGAGAAAGACCATCGGCAGATCGGCGAGTTTGCCGGTGACAAGGGCCGCAGAAGGTTCGCCCCAAGGGGTTAAGACGTGCACCGATTGCACTTCTTTGAGCCCGGGCAGGTCATAAAGCCCGCTGCCGCCCATGATCCCTAAAACCGCTTTGCTCACCTGGTTTCTCCCTGAAGCGCTGATGTGCATCGAGCTGCATGCAAGTCAAAGCCAAAACCCGCAAGATTGTTTTCTCACCATGGTTGGTCTGTAAGCATTCAGATAATTTGAGACATCCTCAAATGGCTTCTCGTCGGCACGCAAGAAGCTCGCTTCTGATTGACCAGAAGGATGCCTTGGAGAGGCAATTGGATTGTCAAAAATTATCTTATATCGATTTGACGGATAATGTCAGGATTACGCAACTTACATTTTGCTGGCCTGAACCTGTCCTTACCTTCCATGATGAGACCTTCGCATTTTCCCAAACTTTGTCAAGGGTGCAACCGCTTCGCGGCCGCTTTCAGCGGCCCTTGACAAAGTTTGGGAAAATGCAAAAACGCTCACCATGGAAGG
>WGBT01000128.1 GCA_015494185.1 Hyphomicrobiales bacterium
CCATAGAAGCGGATTTTCGCGCTAAAATAGTATTTTATCGCACAATTTATCCGAAAACCGGTTCCCACTTGAAAGGCTTGTGCTCTAATACTGGCGGTATTTATCATTGACCGCTGATGTTTTTGTATCCCGTTGAGGCTTCAACGTGAATTGAACGGTATACGAATGAAGGTCAGGGGCCGCCTGGTATAAATATTCGTTTTTGCCCCCTTTTTCCCTTTCCCCCTTTCCTCCCCCATGCTTCAACGCATCCCCTTTCCACTTTTGCAAACCACGTTGTAAAGCTAAAGCACACGCAGCATGCTCAAGCCACAAAAAACTTATGCCAAACCGCCAAAACGCGTTTGCAGAGCCGAAACTATTGCTGGCTGGAGAAGTTGGGACGCCAAATTGAAACCAGTCCGGTCAATTGCATGCGGCGGCGGGCTTCATCATAACTAAGTGCCTGGGCAAGACTTGACGCATCAAGACCAATCAAGGCGCCTCCAGTACGTACTAAACCAGTTAATAAAGACAGGCTGCTCGATTTTTCAACCTTCCAATCTTTCACGGGTAAGTCTTTGGCAATCTTTTTCTCTTTTTCGAGCCAAGCAATGGCCGTTTCCTCACCACCAATCTCATCAACCAGACCCAGATTCTTTGCTTCCATCCCCAGATAGACACGCCCCGCTTTCAACCCTGGCACATCTTCTGCTTTCAGTTTGCGTTCTTTCAGAACCAGATTGAAAAACCACTGAAACGACTCGTCGACCATCTGCGAGGCCACTTTCAAACTCGCCTCATCGGTTTTTTGAAATGGTGAGGGGGTTGCTTTTAAGGGACCACTTTTAATTTCTTCGACTTTGACCCCAACATTTTTCAACAGTTCCGTAAAATTCGCCCATTGAAAGATGACCCCCACCGAGCCGGTGATAGTATTGGCGCGGGCAACGATATGGTCTGTGGCCATTGCGGTCATATAGGCAGCAGAGGCCGCCACGGTGCCAAAGACAGCAACAACGGGTTTTTTCTCCCGGATCTTGTTGAGCTGTTCGTAAAGGGCTTCGCCCCCTGTGGTTGTCCCTCCGGGCGAATTGATATGAACGATTACGGCCTTGACTTTTTCGGAATTGGCGATTTTTTGCAATAATTTCTGCTGCTTACGGTCATCGGTAATGACGCCGCTAATGGTCAGGCGGGCAATTTGTTCAGGCGCCCAAAAGCCGCCATTGTTCGCACTGGAACCCAACACGCTCCCCGCTATGAACAAAAACACCAGCAGCCCCCCCGCAATCCGCCAGATCATCAGCTTTCGCTTCAAACGCCTGCGATCCGCAAGGATTTCTGCTTCCATCGACATGAGCGGCATCCCCTAAATAAAACTGAAGAATACTAGGTTCTGTTCTAAACCCCAAACAATGATTGTTCTTCTCCACTTTAACTATCAAAGGTTGCAAAATCCTTGAATTAGCGCTGCCAGAGCAAAATCCAATTACAGAGAATCGGATTTTGCTCTTCTCATTGGCAGAAATTAAGCATCCCGCCTTAGCTTTCTGCAGATTTTTTCTCGTTGTCCTTCTCGTTCTCACTGCGATTGAGTACAGCCCCTAAAATATCACCCAATGAAGCCCCGCTGTCAGTGGAACCATATTCTGCCACCGCCTTCTTCTCTTCGGCGATTTCAAGGGCCTTGATCGACAACGAAATCTTGCGGTTCGCCTTATCTACATGGGTCACGGCGGCGTCAATCTTTTCGCCAACCGAGAACCGCTCGGGACGCTGTTCGGAGCGATCCCGTGACAGATCAGCGCGGCGAATAAAAGCAGTCATATCGGTATCGGCAATCTTGACCTCCAGGCCATTGTCTTCAACCGCGACAACCTCGGCTGTCACTGTCGCCCCTTTCCGCAGTTCCCCAACCGCGGCAAATGGATCTTCGACGAGTTGCTTGATGCCCAGGCTGATCCGCTCTTTCTCACGGTCCACATCGAGAACGACGGCCTTTACCACATCGCCACGCTTGTAATCCTTGATGGCCTGATCACCCGGGCGGTTCCAATCGAGATCCGATAAATGCACCATCCCATCAACACCACCATCAAGCCCAATAAACAGACCGAACTCAGTGACGTTACGCACTGCCCCTTCAACAATGCTCCCTTTCGGATATTTTTCCGCAAACGTATCCCAAGGATTATCTTGACATTGTTTCAAGCCCAGCGAAATCCGCCGTTTGCGCTTGTCGACATCAAGCACCTGAACCTCCACTTCCTGAGACGTGGAGACGATTTTGCTTGGATGCAGATTCTTCCGGGTCCAGCTCATTTCCGAGACATGAATAAGCCCCTCAACTCCAGGCTCCAGTTCTACGAAGGCCCCATAATCGGCGATGTTGGTAATGGTGCCCTTCACACG
>WGBT01000129.1 GCA_015494185.1 Hyphomicrobiales bacterium
CCCCTGGACCGTCATCCGCGCCAATGACAAACGCCGCGCCCGGCTCGCCGCCATGCGTTTGGTTCTGACTGCCATCGACTACGGCAACAAAGACCCAGACGCCATAGGCCCGCTCGATGAAAAAATCGCCGGTTCCAGCCCCGCCTACTTCACGGCAGGATAAGGATCGAAGAAGGTATGAGGATTTATCAAAATGCAGCCATTGCGGTAACGAAGAATTGTGACTGATACCAAGGTGCTTGGTTGTCTAATACCACCGGCCCCTGCCCTTCATTTGCATGTCGTCCAATTAACACAATAAATTTAAATGGACTATGAAAAACGTCGGCGATCAATGATAAAGACCGCCAGTATAAAGACTAAGGGCTTTAGTGTGATGTTGTCTACATAAGTGGAAAGGAATTGATCGTGAACGATATTTCGCAAGCTGTTGTTCTCGTCCGGTTTGGCAAACGCGGCTCGAAAATGCCGCCGGGCGATGTTTTGCAACAACACGCCAAAGCCAATGCGATTTTGGCGGTTCATTTGCCGGTTCGTGATATCGAGGCCATTCTTGACGTGCTAGGTCCCTATTATGGGGAAGACTGCCCGGCTGCAGTGGTTTACCGTTCGACATGTCAGGAAGAACAAATGATCGAGGGGACGCTGAAAGAGATCGCCGCCCAAACCCAATTGGCTCAGATCACCCGTTCGGCACTGGTCTTTGTCGGCCGTGCCTTAACTGAGCTGACCCCCGAACAGCGCAGCAATCTCTATTTGAAATCAGATGCTTAGTTGGAAAGGCTCAAGCGTCATTGAGGGCGGCGGCCAGTTGGGCCTGGTCATAGAGGATTTTCAGCAAAACCGGCAAGCTTGGCGGGCGGCTTTGGCCCCGCCAATGGCGGAACAGGATATAGGCATTGGTCATGATCCGTTCCGGCGCCTCCCAACGGGCAAAATCCTGGTCTTGAAAAGCCGCTGATTGGGCCACGCGGAAGGCGGCGGCACGGGCGCTTGCGCCTTGATCGAACTGGATGCGCAACCGATCCGTGATAAAACGCAGATAATGTTCCACCGCTTCGACGCCGGACAGATCGGTGAGCGGTCCATGGCCGGGGACGATCACCCGTGGCGCCAGTTTCCGCAAGGTTGCCAGCGCTTCCAACCAATTCTCGACAGGGCCCGCCCACATCACCGGCGTGCTGTTTAAAAACATCACATCGGCGGCATAGATGACGCCGGCATCAGGGACATGGACGATCAGATCCCCTGCGGTATGGGCTGGTCCCACTTCAATCAAGTGAATTTCGCGGCCACCGATTGACAGCCAGCTTCGTCCCTCAAAGCCATGTTCGGCAGGACGTGGTCTGACGCTGTTGAAATCATAAGGAGCGCCCATCGCCACAAACCAGTCACCAGCCTGACGCCAATTTTTCAGCCCCATCGTTTGCAGCAACCGGCCCAGACGCGCCAGAGCCAGCATTTGGCCTGGCCGCTTGTGCCTCATTTCGGCTTGGCTGGCACGGCTGGTGATGAATTTGGCGTTCGGAAGCAATTGATTGCCCCACCAGTGGTCACCATCGGCATGGGTGTTGATGACGGTGCGGATCTGTGGATGGTTCAAGGTTTGATTGATGGTTTCCAGCATAACTTGGGTGTTGGGCACATCCCAAAGTGTGTCCACCAGCACCGCCTCCCCGTCTCCAAGCACAAGCCCGGCATTGGCCTCGCCCCAGGAACCGTTTGGAACTATCCAGGCATAACAATCCGCTCCAAGATCATAAAGCCCTTCAGGGTAATGCGGCGTTGCCGAAAACCGTGTTCGGGTCGCCCCGGTTGGCGCAATGCAAGGATAGGGGGAAGGAATCATGAAAAGTCAAATGGTTTCTTGTTCACAGATACACACAGACATCATACAGAAAGCACGGAGACAGACAGGCAGAAAGCTCGCTTCTGATTCACCAGAAGGATGGCTTGGAGGGCGCCATTGAGCCTGTGCAGGGATTGTCTCTCATCTGTTTGAACTCATACAACAAATAGTGCCGAAGGTATGTGTGAACCAGCTATTGCCTATAGCTTTAAATGTAGATTTTTGCAGATGAAGCCTTCTTTACCCGGGGGCAAATTGTTGGGCGATCTGTTCCGCGCTCACCACCTGATTGCGTAGCACGCCAATGCCATCGACTTCAAGTTCCACCCGGTCGCCGGGCTTCAAATAGCGGCCAAGCTCCAGCCCACAGCCACGCCCCTCAGGGCCGGAACAGGTTCCCGAACCGATGAATTCGCCAGGATAAAGGGTTTCTGAACGGGAGATATAAGACAGGATTTCCTCAAACGGCCAGCTCATATTGCGGGTGTTGCAAGCAGACCATTGTTCCCCATTGATTCGTGCATACATCGCCAGATTATAAGGGTCGGGCACTTCGTCGGGCGTGACAAGGCAAGGGCCGATGGCATTGCCGGTGTCGAAATCTTTGCCTTTGGCGGGGCCCAGCCGGCCGCGCATTTCCCGCATTTGGATATCACGTGCGGAAAAATCGTTGAAAATCGTATAGCCGCCAATGAAGTGTTGTGCCTGGCGGGGGGAGAAGTCCCGTCCCATGTTACAAATGAAAATCCCCCATTCGAGTTCGTAATCAAATTGTCGGGTATAGGGGGGGATGATTACCTGAGCCTCCGGGCCTATGACGGAAAACCGGTTGCTCTTGTAATAGAGGGGCCGCTCATACCAGGCCTTGTTGACGTTGTAAGCAAGCGAGCGCTTGCGGCCCAGTAAGCGTTCAAGCCATTCGTCTACTTTGGCGAATTTTTTCAATCCCACGGCACGGGTGGCGTTGATGATGTGTTGCTCGAACGCCATGCAATCACGGATTGATTCGGGGCGGGGTACTGGTGATAAAAGGCGCACCTCGCTCACATTGACAAAGACATTGGGCGGCTGTTGGGTCAAAATGAATTCGAGCACCTCATGGGCTTCATCGCGGGCTTGGCGGCCGCCGCTCAAAAAGGCCAGCATGTCCGAGAAATAGGCATTGGGCAGGCCTGTCCGGGCGCGGGCTGCGGCTTGCAACACGGCAATGGTTTGATCTTGATTGACCAGAACGCCAATTTGCTGTGGTTGGCCCGGTTGAGCGAATGTGACGAGTTTCATCGAGGCTTCTCCTGTGTTGTTCAACACAATCTGGTTCGCTCAGACCGATGGGGGAGCATCAGCCGGTTGCTTTTCAATGCCCCCACAAAAACACCTTCTGATCAGGTTCGCTAGCCAGTCCCTCGCCCCTTTGGTGCGAAACTTGTCCTTGTTTTCCATGATGAGACACTGGCATTTTCCGGTCATTTGCCAAGGGTTGAAACTGCTTCGCAGCCGCTTTCAGCGGCCCTTGGCAAATGACCGGAAAATGCAAAAACGCTCCACCATGGAAAGCAAGGACGGAGCTGATCGTGTTTGCGGGGTGAGTAGCGCTTTTCGTATTCAAAAGAATGAGGGAACCTCTGAAGAAATTGCCGATCCCACCGCCCCCCTTGGCCGTTCGCCTATGGTTGCTGTGAAAAATGGACAATTGGCCAA
>WGBT01000130.1 GCA_015494185.1 Hyphomicrobiales bacterium
ACATGGCGGCGCGGTCACGCAGGCTTTCCCCCATGCCGATGATCCCGCCCGAACACAAACTTACGCCAGCCTTGCGCACCCGCTCAAGCGTCGCCAAGCGATCTTCATAGCGGCGCGTGGTAATGATCTTTGAATAAAATGCCGGTGAGGTGTCGAGATTGTGGTTATAGGCATTAAGGCCTGCTTCGGCCAGCCGGTCGGCCTGCTCCTGGGTCAGCATGCCCAAGGTCACACAGGCTTCCATCCCCAATTGACGCACCCCGCGCACCATATCGAGCACGGCTTCAAATTCGGCCCCGTCACGCACCTGGCGCCATGCCGCCCCCATACAAAACCGCGTCGCCCCTGCCGCTTTGGCCTTACGCGCTTTGGCCAACACATCTTCGACATCCAACAACGGCTCCTTTTTGAGCCCGGTTTGTTTGGCGTAATGGGCCGATTGGGGACAATATTTACAGTCTTCGGGACAAGCACCGGTTTTAATCGACAGCAAACTGGCAAGTTGCACTTCATGCGAGGGATGATAAAGCCGGTGAACTTGCTGGGCCTCAAACAGCAAGCTCAACAATGGCGCTTCCAGCAAATTCAGAATTTCATCTGTTTCCCAATCATGGCGGATCACGCCAATGTCTGAATGGTCATTCTGGTTTTCAGAAACTGTCTTGCTTACCGTCAGCGCCATTTGTATCGCCTTTGTCGTTGTATGTTCTTTATTGCCGTGGCATTGCCGCGAGGCGTGATCTTGGGAAAGAGCCCCCCGCCTCTTGCCATTTTTCACCTCTTGCCATTTTTCACCAATGTGGTCATACACCAATCATGGCTGATATTGAAAGGGCTTATCGTAACTATCTGGCGCACCGCAAGGCGGCTGATCTGCTCCGTCATTTGGTGCCGATCGAAAAAACCAATGATCCAGCGCAGATCATCGTCAAGGGCCGCCGTTACATCAATTTCGCCAGCAACGACTATCTCGGGCTCAGCCAGCATCCAGCGCTCATTGCCCGGGCCCAACAATGGGCTGAACGGTTGGGGGTCGGTGCTGGGGCCTCACGGCTGGTCACCGGCAATCTCGCCGTTTTTCAGCCGCTCGAAGAAAAGCTTGCCAAGTTCAAAGACAAACCCGCCGCGCTTGTTTTTCCTGCTGGTTTTCAGGCCAATGCGACGGTGCTTCATGCCCTGCTCGACGCCCGGGTTCACGGCGCCAAACCGCTGGTCTTTTTCGACCGTCTCAATCATGCCAGCATGCATTTTGGCTGCTGGGCGGCGCGGATAACCCCGATGCGCTATGAGCATTGTGACATGGCGCATCTCGAAGCTTTGTTGAACGGCCATGCCAACCAGCCGGGCCCGAAATTCATTCTCACGGAGTCGATTTTCTCGATGGATGGGGATCAGGCCCCGCTTGCCGCGATACGCCGGCTTGCCAATCAGCATCAAGCCACGCTGATTGTCGACGATGCCCATGGGACCGGGGTTTGCGGCCCCCGTGGCGAAGGGCTGTCGGGGGAGGCCGATATCGTCATTGGCACGTTTAGCAAGGCGATGGGGGCTCAAGGGGCCTTCGTGGCCGCCTCCAGACTGGTTTGCGATTATCTGATCAATCGCTGTACCGGGCTGGTCTACTCCACGGCCCTTGCCCCGCCGCTGTTGGGCGCCATTGATGCCAGCCTCGATCTGATCCCTAAACTGGGAAAAGAGCGCACCAGGTTGCAACATCTTGCGCGTTGGTTTCGAGCCGAATTGCATGCTCTGGGCTTTGAGACCGGTCAAGCCGTCAGCGCCATCACACCGGTGATTTTGGGAGAACCGGCGCGGGTCTTGCAGGCGGCGGAAAAATTGCGCGAGCAAGGGCTTTGGTGCACCCCGATCCGTCCCCCAACCGTGCCCGAGGGAACCGCCCGGCTGCGCTTCACCCTGACCGCCGCCCACCACGAGAACCATGTTGAACGGGCCATCGCGGCGCTCAAAAAACTATTGTGATATATTTGAGCCATCATGGATCGATAGGCATGAACATGATTTCAGAAGGAAGAAAAGGCTGCTATGCATAATATTTCATGAAAATCAGTCCACGAGCTGAAAGGCCGCTTCATCTTTCCCTGCTTTTTCAGCTTCCCCACATCACATCTTTCAGCCCAAACCTGTCCTTCCATTCCATGATGGGGCGTTTTGGCATTGGAATGGAAGGGCGGGTATGACATTGTGTCCACAGCAAACAAGGGCCTCTTCATTATGCAAGCAATGCAAGCCCCCCCTGGCCTTGACATGTATATCGGTCCGTCCATTTACGGAAAAACTGCAATGAAATAGGGAAAGGATAAACCATCGCCCCCCAGCGGCATAACAAGAGGGAGTTTCTGCGGCAATTATGAGCTATGTGAGTTTGAGCTGGTGGGATCTTGCCGCCGCGGGGCTGTTGATCCTGCTCAATGGCAGCCTGTCCTTGGCGTTGCAACTGGGGATGGAACGGCGCTTACTGATCGCGGCCTTGCGCATGATCATCCAACTGACCGCCATTGGTTTCGTCTTGAAATTCATCTTCGCGCAAACCTCACTCTGGTGGACGCTGGGGCTTGGTCTGGTGATGGGGCTGATCGCCGGACGGGAAGTGCTGGCCCGCCAGGAACGCCCGTTGCAAGGCTTTTGGGCCTATGGTCTTGGCACTGGGGCCATGATGTTTGCCGGCGGGCTTGCGATGATGTTCGGCGTAGGGCTGTTGATCCGCCCCGATCCCTGGTACAAACCCGAATATGTCTTGCCGATTTTGGGAATGATGTTCGGCAATACGCTGACCGGGGTGGCGCTGGCCTTGGATACCCTCACCGCAACGGCAATCCGTGAAAAAAACGCGATCGAGGCCCGCATTGCCTTGGGGCACAGCCGGTTTGAAGCGCTGCAAGGGGTGTTGCGGCAGGCTTTCAAGACTGGTTTGATGCCCATCATCAATGCCATGGCTGCTTCTGGCATCGTTGCTCTGCCCGGGATGATGACAGGACAGATTTTGGCCGGTGCCGATCCGATCGAGGCCACCAAATACCAAATCCTGATCATGTTTTTGATTGCCGGGGCCACCGCCCTTGCCGTCTTCATCGCGGTTTTCGGCGCCAGTTTACGGCTTACGGATGAACGGCACCGGCTGCGTCTCGACCGGCTGCGTCCGCCAACAAGTTGAGGACAGAGTGTTGAGGCGGAGTGAGGCAATTCGCTCAATTCATTTCTTGGAATACATGCGATATACTTCAAAAAATACTTCAAAACAAGAGATTACGAGAGGAAAAACATGCGGTTTCGCAGTTTTCTTATGGGCCTTTTTCTGCTCCTTTCCGCAACAACGGTTTCCGCCCAGACCGTTGTGCTCATTCCCGGCTATCTGGGAACCGGGGCGGAATGGCGCAACAGCGGCATTGCAACCGCCCTTTACCGAGCCGGTTGGGCTGATGCCGGTCAGTTGACACCGGGCCCCTATGGCCAGGTTTACCGGCTTGGCATGAAGACCAAAGCCAGCAAACGCTTTTTGACGGTCGCCCTGCCCACCGAAGCGCCGGTGATGGTGCAAGCCGATCTCCTCGCCCGTTATGTCAAGGCGATTGAAGATGTTCATCCCAACGAACCAGTCATTCTGGTGGGCTATTCGGCTGGCGGCGTGGTGGCCAGAGCCTATATGGTCAAATTTCGCAATCCCAAGGTCAAGGCGCTGATCACGATCGCGGCCCCCAATCTTGGGACACCGCTGGCCACTCTCGGCCTGGCCATTGGTCAATCTCCGCTTGGTTGGTTCACTCCCTTCTTTGGGGCTTCGACCATCAACCGCAGTCAACAGCTCTATTGGGAGCTGGCTCCCGAACGGCCCGGCAATTTTCTATGGTGGCTCAATCGCGCGCCAACGCCTCAGGCCCACTATTATTCAATCATCGAAAATGGCGGCGGCGCCTGCTCGGTCGGAGGTGACGGTGTTTCATCGGCCTTCCAGCAAGACCTCAACAATGTAATGGCCCTGCGCGGCCGGGCAAAATCAATAGTCATGCCAGGCTGTCACGATCTCTATCCTGCGCTTGGTCCTGTATTGGTCGATATCTTGCGCCAAATGGGATATTAGGGACAGAGATTTCTATCTCTTCTCATAACCTCATAACCTTTGGCTTCCCTCCCCATCTTTCCCCTCTGTGGCGGGAGCCAAAGGCTGTGGAAGCAGATGAATGGGGCGCGAAGAGCCAGCCTATGAGCGTCTATGTGACGCAATCCTTTTCCTCAGGGATTGATTGCTATAATCCTGCAGACGGTCGCTTCGATCACCAGATTTTGCTATAAGTCGAGTCATGCCGCTTGAAAGCAATCGGAAGAGGCGAAAATTAGCGTAACACGACATTTTGGCGCAAGTTCGACTTAGCCCGAACATTGCAAGTTTTCGGAAAAAGCAAACATAGCGCGGGTGATTCAGTCAGAAGCCAATGTCGCGACTTTCACGATTGCATATTTTTGAAGTCGAATTTCGATAGGGTGGTTCTCATGCTTTACTTCATACTATTCGTTCTGCTTGCAATCATCGGCATTGGCGGCTTTCTTTGGCTTCAACATCAATCGGGCAGTCCGACGGGGACTGCACTGTTTGGCACTTCTCCCAACCGCCGTCTCGAGGTGGTCGAAGTCACGCCAATTCGTGGTGGGCGTAAATTGATGCTGATCAAACGTGACGATGTCGAGCACCTGGTGATGACCGGGGGACCCGTTGATGTGGTCGTTGAAACGGGGATCATCACCCATTCTCGATCGGAGAGGCCAGCAGAACCTGGGAGACATAGCGAGCCTCTTTTTGCACCACCAGAAGACACCAGACACAAACCGCCGGCGCCGCCGCCCCTCCGCTCATAATCATAAGGAATCTCTGATCAAACAACCTATCCCACCGCCTCCCTTGACCTTCCGCCTATGACCGCCGCGGAAAATAGGCGGTTGGCAGAAGGGCATGATGCAGCAATTTATTCAGAAGTTCCCCAATTTATTCCCCATGAAAGATGGCAGTAGGAGTGGTCTAACGATAGATATCTTTCCTCTTTAGTTGGGGATGGCTGCAACTTTTCTTGTACGAAGAGGTGTGAGAGTATTCTACTCTATTTCTCCATGTCGCCTGGGTAATTGATTGATAATATTGCGAGAATATCTATTCAAATGTTAAAGCACAGGTCCCTCGAGTGGGAACCGGTTTTCGGATGAACTGTTCGGCAGAACAAGATTCTGAAGCAAAAACCGATCCCATGTGCCCCCGCAATGCATTCATAACACATTGATATTAACGCCTTATTTTACGCTCCAAAGGAATGGATATGACAGGCAAGTTGCCGTTTGGGCCAATTTCCTCGCCAATTGATCGGGCGGGTGTTTCAGACTGCACGCTTCCCTCAAGCCAGAGATTCGGGAAAAGCAGCATGAAAGCCGCGAGAGCCTGTGGATGACGGCGGCAGGATTTGTTCCGGGCGCGGCTGAATCAGATCATCACATGAAATATCCCAAAGCGCTGCCGGGCAGGCCTTATCCCCCTATCCTATGACTATTGACGGACACACCCTGCACA